>NZ_DBNGVP010000115.1:0-5813 GCF_057119385.1 Archangium sp.
CGGTTTCGTCGGCGCCAGGGCCTGGACTCGTCCGCTTCTCCATCCAGGAACTCCGGCGCCTGCTGCTGAACATCGCTTGGGTGGTGCGGCCGGCCTTGGACTTCGTCCTGCACTGGAGCCGCTGGCGCCGCCGCCATCAGGCCATCGCCAAACGCTGCCATTACCGACGCAGAGACCCTCGCGCCAAAGTCCCACTGTAGTATTAGGAGGGCGACATGCCCCCCTACTAGGTCGTCACATATACTATGCAGGGTATCCAGGAGCTGAACGTCCGTGCGGGGTCCGTGCCGCCCGTGCCGCCGGATAAGGAGGCGTCCGGAAATAACATTTCCAGTTGAGATTGGCTCTCCAGTTGGTTCCCCAAGATGTCTTGGTTACTTAATTTCCGGACGGCTCCTAAGGCCCCGAAAGCGGCCTAGCGGGGCACCTGGAGGGCCTGGAAGGAACCGGTTTCGGTTGCTCCATGCGCACCCCCACGGCATCTCGCTCTGCTTCCGCGTGCTCCACCCAGGCAGTTAGGTAGCGGATCCGGGCCCCCTCCGACCCATCAAGAAGGTCCCTCTGTGCTTCCCGTCGTGCCCACTCCGTCCGCTGGAGTCTCGCCGCTAGTTCCGCCCGCCTATCCACGCCCATAGGCCCCCCTCCAGAATTTCGATGGTGATTTTCGCGGGGCCTAACGTGCCCCCTCGGGGCAGAAGGTTCCCCCCGTGCCCCCCAGCCTTCCCAGGACATTCCGGGCAACCCCCACCCCAGCCCATCCGCGTGAGAGCCCGTAGAAAGCCGTGGGAGCGGCGGGAGTCGGGGACCGAGGGAAAGCAGGGAGAGCGGAACGAAGCTCAGCGGGCCAGCCAGAAGCCCTGGAGGGCATCCGCAAAGAGCAGTCCGGGAGGGGGTTTGCGGGACGGTCCTTTTCTGGTAATTGGGTCCTCACGGCCCGCACAGGTTCTACAGTGCGCCCACCGCCGCGCAGCTGGCCGGGGAGCGCGTGCTGCGGGGGCCGGGGGACGCCTGGGTGGCCATGGCCTCCGCGCGCTACCTCGACACGGGGAGGAAGGCGGTCGCGCGCCTGGGGGTTCCGCCTCCCCAGGGCAGCACCTTCCTCTTCGTGGATGTCTCCGCGCACCTGGACGACAAGGGCCTGCCCGGGTTCCTGGAGCGGTGCGTCGAGCGCAACCTGCTGGTGTCCCCGGGGCCCAGCTTCGGACCGTTTCCGCACCACATCCGGCTGTGCTTCACGTGCTCGCCGCCCGAGGTGGTGCTGCGCGGCGTCGAGGTGCTGGCGGGAGTCCTGGGACGGTAGACGCAACTTTCCCCACGGCGCACCGGAGCAGGCCAGGATACTCTCGTCGTCACACCCCACCTGCGGAGTGCGCCGTGTCTTCTCTACAGCTTGGCCTACCTTCGAGGCGGGCCCGGTCGGCCTCGTTGCTTCTGCTCACTGTCCCGGCCACCGTGTTCCTTTGCCTCTCCTGCTCCACCGCACCGCGGAGTCCGCACGGCTTCTCCTTTCAGCCCCAGCCCTCTTGGGGCTGGCAGCTCACCGGCGGGCGCGCGCGATTCAACCAGTCCTGTGGCGCGGCCTGCGCCGCCCCGGTCAATGCCAGCACCGGGGAAATTCTCGCACCAGCAGCCACCCGGCTCGGTCCGGTGGTGGAGAAGGTCGTCCAGACTGTTGAGGCGGCCCAGGGTCTCCTCACCTTCGAGCGGCTCTTGACCGAAACGGAATTGGAAGAAGTCCAGACCGTCTTCAAGGAATGCGTCGCCCAGGCTCATGCCGACGTCAACGCGGCCTACCAGCGCGAGGGGGGCTTCAAATTCAAGAATGGAAGATTCCCGAACGACGCCGAGTGTGACCGGTTGGTGGGGGTCGATGAGAAGGGCAATCCCCTCAAGCTCTCCCAGCAACTTGGGATCCTGAAGCACGCGGCTGCCTTTGCCTGCATCAAGCAACGTCTCCCCGAGACGCTTCGTGACAACTTCTCCGTCGAGCCTCGCTACAAGGGGGATGCCCAGATCAACGGTGCCGTTCTCACGAACAACAAGGCCGGGTCCCTCAGGCCCGACGTCGTGGTGCATGCCACCCGGAACGCGACCCATGTGCAGTGTGTCTACGAGTTCAAATTCCCCTGCTACGAGAGACACCGCCTGGACCCCATGAACTCCCCCGGGGTGGAGGCTCAATTGGAAGGCTACAAGTACCTCTCCAAGAGTTGCCAGGTCGTGCTCGTGACACCGGATGGGCTCAATCCGCTTGGGGGGTAGTTGATGCCGAAGGACTACCCACGCCTTCGCCTTCGCGGTGTTCCGCCAGATTCCTGGATGCTCCGGGGTGGAGCGCTACCGCGCCAGCGCCGGCAGTTGCTTGCGCGCGAGGTGTTCCGCATCGCCTTCTACATGCCGCATGACCACCCCGAGCTCTCCCTCGGGGTGAGCCATGCCATGGACGTCTACATGCGCGCGGTGGGTGAGCGGCCTGGGGCCATCCAGTTCGTCCATTACAACCATCACGAAGGCTCGCGATTGACGGAGGAGCAGTGGCGTCTATCGCGCGGGCTCCTGGGAAATACGAAGCCCTGGTCCTTTCCCGAGGACTACAGTGAAACAGAGCAGGTCCAGATCGAGAAGCGAGGCTTCGAGCGGGGTCTTCTCTTCACGGGAGGCCCTGACGGCCGGAATGGCTACGAGCTCGAGTACAAGGCTCGCATTCCGTGGCGGCCTGCTCCCCAGCAAACGTTCGTGAGCGTGCTCACCGCGACGCTTCCCTTGGAGTACCTCGAGGAGCACGGGCCCGCCTGTGTGCGCCAGTTGGCCCTCGACATGGCCTCCCCGCTGCTCTTCGCCTCCGGGCACGCGGGCCTGGCGCTTCACCTCTACCGAGGCCTTCGGCTCTCGGACGACGCCTTTCGCGCCGAAGCTCTGCGCTACCCCGGCATCGATCTCCGTGCTGCCTGGCGTCATGAAGAGCAGGTGGGTCTCCGGGTGGATGGCGTCCACTGGCTCAATTTCCTGGGTCCGCCTGTGCTTGCTCAGCTCGGAGGTGCCGTGGGTCTGCGTTCCCGGCTTCATTCCGCCGAGACCACCGTGGTGGAGCTCGACCCGGAGCGTGTCGTTGTCTCCGTGGGGGAGCGGCCGGAGGCGGGAGCGCCGACCTCCGGGATGACCCTTTCCTCGTACCGCGAGCTTGCCCGGGTGCTGGAGCCCTGGCTCGAGCCGCTCTTCCTGCCGCGAACGGCGCCTGTCGAGCAGCCCCGGTACACGTCGCTGCGCCTCACCGAGCTCGAGGCTCGGCGTTGGTGGAGACGTTTTCTCGACGAGGTGTCGGGGAGAGAGGGCTGAGCCGCGGGGCCAGGGCTATGGGAACGTCACCTGGGGGAGGGTGATGACGCGACCATCCTCGCTCCACAGACGGAGCGTCACCTCCCCGCGTGGAATTCCACTTGCCGCGTCTGCTTCGACGAACACGCGCAGGGTCTCCCCAGGCGGGATGGGGCCGACCTGCCCGACGCGCACCCCCTCCAGCCTCTCGCCCGCGGTGTTCACCAAGGACGCTCCGGCCACGCTCCATGGCTCTACGCCGGAGTTCTTGAGCCACAGCTCCACCGCCACGCTGTTGTTGGAGCGGTAGGTGACGACTCGCGTGAGCAACAGTGCGTCGTCCGAGTGCTGCTCACCCAGGAGCGTGCTGGATTGCTGCGCTGGGATGCCCTCCTTTCCCAATGTCGAGGAACGCAAGAGGCCCATCAGTCCGCTGGACTGCTCGAGCAGTGCCCGCAGTCGCTGGACTTCTTCGCTGAGTTGCTGGCTCTTCGCGCGCTCCTGCTCTATCTCCTGAATGTAGGACTCCCGGGTCCGTCTGTCGTGGTACACCTCGACCTGCTGGGCCGCGCGCCCGCGGTGCCCCACCAGCACGAACGTGGCGCTCTGTCGGGCCGGGCCTTCTTCGAAGCGTACCGTGAGACGTATTCGCTCCCCTGGAGTCATGTCCGGAGGTGGCACCAGCGTGAGGAGTTGACGGGCCCGGAGCAATTGCTCGAAACGCACGTCGTCCTGCACGTCCACTTCAGCCGGTGCGTCGAAGCGGAAGCTCGTCGAGAGCCCTGGACTGACGCACACCTCGACACCCGCTGCGGGTGCGAGCGATAAGTCGTGGCGTTGCACGCCGGTGCAGTCGATGGCGGGGGGCACTGGTTCAGTGGGGGCTTGCAGAAGAACCAGTACCAGGACAGAGGAGGATGCTGGGAGCATGGGAGGCTACCTCTGGAGTCGCGCTCTCTACTCGAAGCGCTCTACGGCCTGGAGGCTCACGGAGGACATGACGAACGCCTGGGTGGACGTGCTGCCGGGCCCTACTTCCTGTCCCCTCATCGGCTCACCGATCGTCATCAATTCCATGCACACGGGCACGGTCTCACCACTGGGGAGGTGGGCGGCGGTGAAGCGGCCGTAGACACGCGCATCCCTCAGGTGGAACTGCCCGTCGATGAGGGTCTTCTCGGGGAGTTCCTGCCATGAACCGAGGACCTCGGCGCGAACCTTTTGCCCATCGCGCACAGGCTCATACCGGGGGCGCTCGTTGGTGGAAGTAAACATCACACCGAGAATGGCTTTGGGATACATGCCGAAGCGCTTGTGTGTCTCGGCCGCGCCAGGTGGGCACTTGGCTGGAGGGGGCAGGGGGCGCGGTTTCGGCGTGCTCACGCAGCCAGCGCTGGCAACGCAGCCGGCGGCAACCAGGGTGCGGATCGTCTTCTTCATCTTGGGCTCCTCGCTATTCGTCGCGGTGGCGACGGGCGCAGCTTCCGCCTTCGTGCTTCGGGCCACGACTTCTCGGCCAGATGTGCCCGGAGACGTCGCTGGGGAAGCAGACGACGCTGTGCGTGGGGTGCCACCGTGAGGCGCGCACAACAGGAGGACCAGGGCCGCTGTGAGTCCGAGCCCGCAGGCAGCCCACCACCACCGGGGGACGTTGCGTCCGGGCTCCACCGGAACGGGGGATGGGGCGCTCTTGTCCTGGCCGCTTCTCGGAAACATCGGTGTGCGCCAGGAGTCGTCCGCCTGGGTGCACTGCTCCAGCAGGTCCTCCGCGAGTGCCTTCGCGTCCGGGTAGCGGTCCTCGAGCTTCTTCTCCAGCAACCCCATGCACACGTCGCTCAAGACCTGGGGCACACGCGGGTTGAGCTCATTCGGGGCCGGCGGCGTCTCCTCGAGGATGGCCCGATTCAACCCGGGGTTGTTCCGGTCTCCGAAGGGGAGCGTGCGCGTCAACAGCCCGTAGATGACGACGCCCATGGCCCACAGGTCATCTGCCGGGGAGAAGGGGTAGTGCTCGCCCTCCCACTGCTTCGCGAAGCGCAACACCTCGGGGCTGCGGTACTCGGCGGTGCCTGGCGGTAGCCTCATCGTCAGCCGGAGCGCTCCCTCCTTGAGGCCCGCCGCGCCGAAGTCCACCAGCACCGGTTGCCCGTCCGGCTCGCGCACGAGGATGTTGGCCTCCTTGATGTCCCGGTGCACCACGCCCGAGGCATGCACATCCGCCAGGGTGAGCGCCAGGGGTAACAACACCCGCATCACCAGCTCGAGCGCGGAGGGGTTCTCCCGGGCCGCCCAGGCGTCGAGCGTGAGGCCCTCGATGAGCTCCAGGGCCAGCACCAGGAAGCGCGGCTCCTCCTCGGGCCAGAGGCCATAGCCGTGGAAGGTCACCACGTTGGGGTGCCGCACCAGGCGCAGCGCGGCGGCTTCCCGGTCACCTCGAGGGTGGAGGGCCACCAGCTTGACGGCGTAGGGCTTTCCGCTCCGCCTCGCGCGGTACACGG
>NZ_DBNGVP010000116.1:0-126284 GCF_057119385.1 Archangium sp.
GCCCAACCACGCGAGCAGCACCACGGACAGCGCCGCCGCAGCCGCCTTCGTGCTCGGCTCGGGTAGCAGCCAGAGCGCCAGGTACAGCCCCGCGGCCCACACCAGCGACGAGAGGATGGCCTTCGGGCTCAACTCTCGCCCGAGGGCCGCCTGCGTCTCGTAGAGCACCGTGCCAAAGGCCAGCGCCAGAGCCAGGGTACGCCTGTCGTCCGTGCGCAGGTAGGGCCCATCCGTGAAGAGGCCCAGGCAGTCGCCACCACCCCGGTGCTCGCACCAGCGCAGGTACTTCTCCTTGAGCGCCGCCTCCGCCTCGGGCACGAGCGGGCCCTTGTCGTTGAGGGGCACCAGGGAGAGCACTCTGTCGCGGTAGACCTCGGCGAGCAGCTCTTCCTCCGGCATGACCTGGAGGAGCCCCTGGGCCGTCTCCTGGGCCGTGCCCTTCACCTGAAAGCGCTGGCCGAGCAGCTGCACCGCGCGCTGGTACTCGGCCGCCGTGAGGGCCACCACCTGGGTGTTGCCGTGCGCCGTGGGGCTGTCGGCAAAGACGACAACCACGGGCTCGAGCTTTCGCGGCGCTGAGCGGGCCTCCTTCGTCGGCGCCGGCCGCCAGCGACTTCCCCCGGCGAGCTGCCCACCCATGGGCGCCTGCGTCGCGCACGCCGAGAAGAGGAAGAGCACGATGAGCCCGAAGGCTCCAGCGGGTGCCCAGCGCGGCGGGCCCCCCGTCCTCCCTCTCCGAGTCTCGAGCTGCGTACCCCCGCCATCCCCCGCCCCAGGACTTCGGTACTCATTCGCCATGGCGCTGCCCTTTCCCCCAGGAGAAACAATCCTGAAGGAGAGAATACAGGCTGCGCTCGGCTCCACGGCCACCTGCGTGGCGGCCAGGGTCGGCGCGATTCCCAGGTGTGTCGTGGAACAGCCGCGGTGTCGACATCGCCGGCCCGGGCGGACAGAGTGACCTCATGAGTCAGCCGGATTTTACAGACGTGGATGTTGCCGCCCTGCGGCGCGCGGGGGAGGTGGTGGACTCGAAGGCCTGCCAGGATGCGCTCAGGAGGCTGCTGCTCCGCATGCCGGCCCCGCGTGCATGGGAGTTGGCCCGGCAGCAGGTCGCTTCCCGATGGACATTGTTCGAGCGCCATCAGCCAGGGGTGGAGTGGCCGCTCAGGTTCATCGAGGCCGCGAAGAACCCCGGCGTGCGGGAGCAACTGGAGTGGCCCGATGATGATGACTTCGCGGGCCCCGGTGCGAACAACTTCATCCGTGCCGTGGAATACCTCTGGGGCGCCAGTCGTATCCTGAATGACGACGAGAAGCGGGTCACGGCACTGGTGGACGCCATTGCGAATGCCATCATGTCGGAGCGGTTGGAGGATTGGGGCGCCCGGCACCCTTCGCAGTGGCGCCGTTGGTACCAGGACATGATGGAGGGGGGGTGGAGGGTGGAGAACCAGAGGATGCAGAGGGAGATGGTGCTCGGACCAGAGGGGATGAAGGTGGGACGCGCGGCGTGGCTGGCGCTGGCCGACGACATGGAGAGGGCCGTGCGCCACCGGGAGGGCACGGCTTCTTGAGGGAAGTCGAGTCCGAGCCCATGCCGATTTCAGCGGAGTCCCTGCTTGCTGTCGCCCGGAACTACTGGCGTTCGGACCATGCCTTCGATGGCAGACTGGAAAGGAGCCCGGAAACGGAGAGGTTCCAGGCCTTGTGGGAGGAGGCGCTCGAGAGGATGGGGGAATGGCACATGCTCATGGATGAGCTCCAGGCGGCGTTGCCTCGGTTCCTCATTGGGAATGCCACGGCCACCTGTGATGCGTGTTTCCGCTGCTCCGTGTACATGGAGCGGGAGCCCCTCCGTTCGAATCAGGGGAATGAACAGTTGACGCGCCGCCAGGTGGTGGTCGGCTGCGTCAGCATTCTGGCTCCTGTCTATACGGTCCACGGCGCGCAGTACGATTACAGAGGCGAAGAGCGCATCGCCGACAGGGCATTATTCGAGCCGCTTCCTCCTGAGATGCGCGCTCCCGCGGAGATCGTGGCCAGGAAGATCGAGGCGAGGTTCGGGGTCGAGGCCGTTCCTCGCGAGATCGCCGAGACCCGGATCCCGCTCATCGTGGGTCCACGTGAGCCGCCCGATACCACGCTCTTTCATGCGCTCTTCACGGGTTGGCCCGAGCGCGTACCTTGATGCGCTGGACGTACAAGGTGGAGCAGCCACTGCCGGACGGCGGACGTGCCGTGACCCGGGTAGTGGGGGCCGTCTCCATCCTCGCGCCGCTGTACCTCGTCTACGTGACCGCGCAGAGGATAGGTCCCGACGACACGGCGACACGGCCGCAGCTCGACTTCACGCCCGGCGGCGAGGCGAAGTCCGCCGCGGACGCGCTGGCCAGGATCATCGAGCAGGTGTTCGGCTAACGCCCCTTTCCAATGGAACTGGCGGACGTTCCCTGCCGGAGCTCCGTGTCGAGTCGCTGCACGAGTCCGCCACGCTCCTCGGCGCCTTCTTCGCGGACCGGGGCCCACGGCCAACCTGCCCTGAACACGGTTGGGGGCCGAGCGCGGGCGGGGCTTCGTCCCGGTCAGGCGCTGCTCTGGCCGAGCCGTCCCATCCGCTTCTTGATCCAGAAGATCGGAACCTGGCAGTACTCGCCGAGCCTGCCGGAGGCGTCCGGCCGCGTCAGCTCCTCGAGCTCGCGCGTCATGGCGGCTTCCGTCCAGGTGGTGCCGGGGTACTTCCGCTTCATCGCCTCCAGGAAGCCATCCAGGGTAGCTCGCCGGTTGTGCTTCAAGCGGGCATGGTTCAGGTTCAGCGTCTGGTTGAGGTCGCCGTCGATGGTGGAGTCCTGGGACGCGATGGTGCCATCCGCGAGGAAGCGCACGAGCCGCTCGCAACCCTCGTCGGTGGGGTTCACCTGGATGGGGGTGTCCCCCTTCCGGGTGTCACAGTGCTGCTGCCGCTGCGGGCTTCCCTCTCCTCCCTTGCACGCGCCGAGGAGGTTCTTCCAGTCGAGCTGGCGATGGCGGGTGGCGGGCGCGCTCTGCGAAGCCCAGTGCTCGATCTTCATCCCCTCCGGTTCGGGCTTGATGCGTTGCATGCAGTAGCAGCACAGGAAGCCCTGCTCCCGGGCGAGGCGTTCGCGCAGCGCGTCCTTCACTTCCTGCGGAAGGCCCTCGTAGGTGGCATGGGGCGTGAGCCGGTACCCCAGCAGGCTCTCGGGCTCCTGTCCCTTGCGGATGTAGCGCATCTCAGGCGTCCAGGAATCCGATGAGGGCGCGGAGACGGACCACCTCCGAGTCGTGCTCTCCGAGTTGCCGCGCCAGCTCGTCCAGGGCCCGGCGGGCCTCGGGCAGCTCCTCCCGGTCGATCATCCTGGCGATCTCCTGGATGCGCTCGGCCGTGGCTTCCGGCCGCTCGGGCACTCCCATGACCTCGGTGAGAATCGAGTTGCTGTCCCTGCCGAGCGTCCCGGTCGATGGCTCCGCACGCTGGAACCGGTCGAGCAGGATGACGGCTTCGGCGGGAACCTGGCTCAGCACCTGGGGGGAGTGCGTCGTCAGGATGAACTGGCAGTTGGGGAAGGTCTCCTGGAGGCGCTTCACGACCATTCGCTGCCAGCCGGGGTGGAGGTGCAGTTCGATCTCATCGATCATCACCACGGCCTCTCCCTGGAGAGGGTTCTCGAGTGAAGGATTGGCCATGGCCAGCCGGCGCCCGAGGTCCCCCGCCATGGCCAGCAGGGTCTTCTCTCCATCCGAGAGTTGGTTGACCTCGAGCCGGGCATTGGGGGCGTCGTCCTTGAGGATCACCATGCGTTGAGGGGCTCGCTCCACCTGGATGCCCCACATGCCTGGCACGAGTCCGGCGATGGCGCCGCGCACCGCTTCGAGCTGTCCATCCCGGTACCCGTAGTCCTGCAGTCTGCGACTCTGTTGGTTCTCCAGGTCCTCTCGTTCCCGGAACCATTCGAAGAAGAGACGGAAGTTCCTGCCCCCCCCCTCCAGTGCCTGATCGAACGCGGAGAGAGGCCCGAACTCATGCTGTTCCCGGATTCGTGAGGGAACATCCGGTGCGCGGTTGACCGGGTAGTAGATCGCCAGCGGGAGTTGATACTGCCCGCGGGCATTCTCCTCCTGCACCAGGGTGATGAGCTCCTTCAAGCCGGAGAGGTTGCTCGATACGATCCGAGGCATTCCCTTGCGCACGAGCGCGAGGGACCACTTGACGAGTTTCTCCCCGAACGCCGCCTCGACCGAGTTGAGGGTGTGGGGTTGCCCATACTGGATGTCCGATTCGTAGAACCGGCGGCCATGCCCCGTGCCGGACAGGATTCCCGAGGAGACCTGCGAGAGCAGCACCGCGAGGCAATCGAGGATCGATGTCTTGCCAGCCCCGTTGGTTCCGACGAGCACGGTCATCGGCCCGTTGAACTCCAGGGTGAGCTCGCGGAAGCCGCGGAAGGAGGTCATGTCGAGACGGCGGACCTTCATTCGGAGAATCGACTCCCAGTCAGGAGCGCACGACGCTACAGCCGTGTCGCCCCGAGTGCGAGAAAAGCATCGCCTGCCCCATCCGGACACGCGCTCCCCGATGGCGTAGCCTGCGCCCCATGCCTCCGCTCGCTCTCCGCAAGGGGCCCGGTGCCTTGCGCAAATGGCTCTTCGTGGGCCTCGGTGCCGCCACCTTCGGCCTCTATGGCATGGCCTTCGTCGTGGACCGCTTCGGCCAGCACGAGCGCGCCGTCCCCTCCGATGTCCTCGTGGTGCTCGGCGCTCGCGTCCTTCCCGGCGGCCAGCCCTCTCCCGCCCTCCGCGCCCGCATCGAGAAGGCCGTCGAGCTCTACCACCAGGGCCTCGCCCCCCGGCTCCTCTTCTCCGGCGGCGTGGGCGTCCACCCTCCCGCCGAGGCCCGCGTCATGCGCGACCTCGCCGTGAGCCTCGGCGTCCCCCCCGATGCCTGTCTCCTCGAGGACCAGAGCCACTCCACCGAGCAGAACGCGCGCTTCTCCTCGGACATGCTGCGCTCGCTCGGCGCCCGGCGCGTCCTCGTCGTCTCCGACCCCTACCACCTCCTGCGCGCCCGCCAGTACTTCCGCCTCCACGGCTTCGAGGTGGCCACCAGCCCCGCCTTCCTCACCGAGCGCAACCTGCGCTTCGTCGATCGCGTCTACTGGACCGTCCGCGAGGCCGCCGCCCTCCTCCTGCATCCCCACGTGCTCCTCGCTCGCAAGCCCTCCTGAAGCCCACTTCCGGACTGTCTTCCCCCCTCCGGGTCTACCGGGGGGGTGGGTTGTGTCCGCCCGGGCCGAACGGCTATACCGCGCCGCCATCTCCCCGCTGTCTCCGTGAAGAGAGGCCGAGCGATGCGAATCGCCTGGAGTTGGACTGTCGCCGCCGTGCTGGTCCCCCTGCTGGTGTGGGCCGCTCCTCCTCCCTCGCAGGACTCCGAGCCCCAGGAGGAGTCCGGGCCCGCGTTCCACTGGCTGCCCGGTCCCCGCACGGTGGAGCTCGGCCACGAGCTGACGTTGGACCTGCCCGAGGCGCACCTCTTCCTCGAGAAGGCCGAGGCCTCGACGCTGCTGGAGATGAACGGTTCGTTCCACAACGACAACCTGCTCGGCGTGGTCACCTCCAAGGACGAGGCCTCGTCCTGGGTCGTCATCGTCCGCTACGAGGACGAGGGCTACATCCAAGACGACGAGGAGATCGACGCGAAGGAGCTCCTCACCGCCATCCAGGAGGGCACCGAGGAGGCCAACAAGGAGCGCGTGGAGCGCGGCTTCAAGCCCCTGCACGTCAATGACTGGTCCGAGGCCCCCCACTACGACAAGGCCCGCCACCACCTCATCTGGGCGCTGGAGGCGCTCTCGGACAACGGCACCTCGGTGAACTACAGCACGCGCGTGCTCGGCCGCCGCGGCTATGTGTCCATGAACCTGGTGGTGGATCCGGTGGGGCTCGCCGGCAGCAAGCCGCACATGGCGAAGCTGCTCGAGAGCACCCGCTTCAACCCGGGCGCCCGCTACGAGGACTTCCAGGAGGGCACCGACAAGGTGGCCGAGTTCGGCCTCGCGGGCCTGGTGCTCGGGGGCGCGGGCGTGGGCGCCGCCAAGCTGGCCAAGGTGGGCTTCCTGGCCAAGTCCGGCAAGTTCTTCGTGGCCCTCCTGCTCGCCGGCAAGAAGGCCCTCCTCCCCCTGCTGGTGGTCATCGGGGCCCTGTTCTCCAGGCTGTTCGGTGGGAAGAAGACGGAAGCGGCCCCTCCCCCCGCCAATCCGGGCGAGTAGTCGCGTGGGCCGCTGGTAGACTCCGGCGGCCATGTCCCGGAAGCCTCCACATCCCCTCGTCAGGCTCGCCTTCCACGTCGAGCACAACGTCGAAGCCTGGGGCTGGCGCGTCCGGCGCAAGCTGGGGCTGGCGCGTCCGCCGCGCATCCTGCCGTACCGCGGCTACGGCTCCTCCCGTCAGTGCGTCATCAAGGCCCGCGTGCTGGAGAACCGGCACGTGCGCCCGCCCTGGAGGCGCCACACGCTGCTGGGCAGCGCGATTGCCTCGTGGAAGCGCTACAACACCGTGGAGATTCCCCGCGCCCGCGTGCTCGCGCGCTGGGGCGAGCACCGCTGGGAGGGCACCACCGACGAGGAGGGCTTCCTCGAGCTGTGGGTGGAGCCTCCCCCCGAGGCCAAGGCCGGGTGGAACGACGTGGAGCTGGAGCTGCTCTCGCCCTCGCCCGGCGGGGTGGAGCGGGTGCGCGCCCCCGTGCTGCTGGCCGGCCCCGAGGCCCGCTTCGGCGTCATCAGCGACATCGACGACACCGTCATCGTCACCAACGTCACCAACTTCCTCAAGCGCGCCTGGACGCTCTTCCTCACCGAGCACCGCACCCGGCTGCCCTTCGAGGGCGTGGATGCCTTCTACGAGGCCCTGCACCTGGGCAGCAGCGGCGCGGCCGTCAATCCCATCTTCTATGTCTCCTCCAGCCCGTGGAACCTCTACGAGCACCTGGACGAGTTCCTCCAGTTGCACCGGATTCCCGCCGGGCCGCTGCTGTTGCGCGACTGGGGCCTGAGCCGTACCGGTTTCGCGCCCGGCGGCGGGCACGGGCACAAGCTGGAGAAGATTCGCGGGCTGATGGGCACGCTCGAGTCGCTGCCCTTCATCCTCATTGGCGACAGCGGGCAGGAGGACGCCGAGCACTACCGCACCATCGTGCGCGAGTTCCCCGGCCGCATCCGCTGCGTCTACATCCGCAACGTGTGGCACCGCGCGGGGCGCGAGAAGGAGCTGGCCTTCATCGCCGCGGACATCCGCGCCGCCGGCAGCGAGATGCTCACCGTGGATGACACCGTGACGGCCGCCCGCCACGCCGCGAGCCAGGGATGGATTCGCTGGCAGGAGGTGGCCGAGGTCCAGGCCCACCAGGCCGAGGACGCCCAGGCGCGCACCCTGCTCGACAAGCTGGACCGCGAGCACGGGTGAGCCGCGCTCCCTCTCCCTCTGGGAAAGGGGACGACGCGTCAGCGGCTGGTTTCTCGGGACACGGACTCGGTGATGTGCAGCGTGTAGCGGATGGGCGAGGCCGTCTCCGTCCCGCTCATCCCATCCACCACCACCAGCACCCGCTGTCCCTTCTCCAGCGTCAGCTTCACCACCGGCGCGCCCGTCTTCCCCGCCGTCCGGCTCGCCGAGCACCCCAGCTCCAGGCCCCGGCACCCCGTCAGCACGTACAGCGCGTTGCCATACCCACCGCCCACCGTGTCGAAGACGAAGGTGCCCGCCTTCGGCGCCGTCCACAGGTGCGCCCGGTCCTGCTGCAGCAGCGCGCCGCACGTGCCCTGGTAGCCGTCTCCCGCCCGCGCCGTGTCCCCGGAGAACGTCACCGGCAGCGCGCTGCCCAGGTCCGTGTCCGCGCACCCGCGCCCGTCGCAGAAGGGCTCGCCCTGGCAGTCCGTGTCCGCGCAGTCCACCCACCGGTCCCCGTCGTTGTCCGCTCCGTCGAAGCAGTGCCCCGCCTCCGTGGCCGCCAGCTCCTGGATGTGCAGCTCGAAGTCCCCCTTGCCGAAGCTCCCCCCCGTGGCGCCGTCCACCACCACCAGCACCCGCTGGCCCGCCTCCAGCGCCGCCGACACCCGCGCCCCTCCGCCGTAGCTGATGCCGCCCGTGGCGCACGCGAGCTCCTCGCCCCCGCAGCCCTCCCGCTTCAGGCACAGGAGCGTGTCCATCGCCGAGCGCGCCGTGTCGAAGGTGAAGGTGCCGCTCCTCGGCGCCGTCCACAGCAGGCCCCGGTCCGGCGTGCCTCCGCCCCCGCACGAGGCCATGTGGTCATCGTTCGCCCACAGCGTGCTGCCCTTCAGCCGCACCGGCAGCGCGTTGCCCAGGTCCCGGTCCACGCACACCGGCGGGGCGCGGTAGCACACGTTGGCCACGCCTCCGCCGCCACACGTCTCCCCCGCCGCGCACGTGCCGCACTCCAGCACCCCGCCGCACCCGTCCGGCACCGGGCCGCAGTCCCTTCCCAGGAAGGCGCACGTGGCGGGCCGGCAGCCGGGCTCGGCGCAGACGTTGGGCACGCCCCCGCCGCCGCACACCTCGCCCGCCGCGCACATGCCGCAGTCCAGCACCCCGCCGCACCCGTCCGGCACTCCGCCGCACTTCGTGCCCAGCTCGGCGCACGTGGCCGGCAGACAGCGCGCGCTCCCGCACACGTTGGCCACCCCGCCTCCGCCACACGTCTGTCCCGAGAAGCACTCGCCGCAGTCGAGCAGCCCTCCACAGCCGTTGGAGAGGGTGCCGCAGTTCTTCCCCTGCGCCGCGCACGGGGTGGGAATGCACGAGGCCGGGCCGCACACGTTGGGGCCGCCGCCTCCGCCACACGTCTCGCCCTCGGGGCAGGTGCCACACTCCAGCACGCCGCCGCACCCGTCCGGAATGGGGCCGCAGTTCTTCCCCAGTCCCGAGCACGTCAGGGGCGTGCACGCGGGAATGCCGCAGACGTTGGACACGCCGTCGCCGCCGCACGACGTCCCGTCCGGGCAGGTGCCGCAGTCCAGCACGCCGCCGCACCCGTCCGACAGCGTGCCGCAGTTCTTCCCCAGCTCCGCGCACGTGGAGGGCCGGCAGGTGGCGCGGCCACACGCGTTGGGGGAGCCGCCCCCGCCACACGTCTCGCCCTCGGGGCAGGTGCCGCAGTCGAGCGTCCCTCCGCACCCGTCCTGCACGCCCCCGCAGTTCTTCCCCAGGCCCGCGCAGGTGGCCGGGGTGCACGAGGCCTGGCCGCACACGTTGGGCACGCCGCCGCCGCCACACGTCTCGCCGCCCGCGCAGGTGCCGCACGAGAGCGTGCCCCCGCACCCGTCCGGCATGGCGCCACAGTTCTTCCGCGCGGACGCGCAGGTGGCCGGGGTGCAGGGCGCCGGGCCGCAGACGTTGGGCACGCCACCGCCGCCGCACACCTCGCCCCCGGGGCAGGTGCCACAGCGCAGCACGCCGCCACAGCCGTCGATGGCCGTGCCGCACTCCAGGCCCTGTTGCTCACAGGTCCGGGGCTGGCACCCGTTGCGCGCGAGGGTGCCGGGTACCGGGTCCGCCGTCTCCGTCCCACCGCATGCCAGCCACCCGCACACCAGCCACCCGTACGCCAGCCACGAGGCCAGGGTCACCCACCCCGGCCCGCTCCCTCGCCCGCCCATGTTCCGTCCTCCACTCGGCCTCCGAGTGGCCCTGGGGGCACAACCTGGGGTGGCGCCCCTCGGGACGGAAGGGGCCCCGGCACGCGAGCCGCCCGGTGGTGAACGCAGGGGCCTGCCCCCGGGGACAGGGGAGGTGCCCGGTTTCCGGCGTCCCCCTGCCCGCGCGCCCCGATTCCTGCCCCCGCGCGCGTGCGCCACTTTGTAGGGCTGGCCACGCGCAGGTGGGTGGGGGGAGGAGCTTGAGGCGTCCCTGGACTTTCGCGAGGCGCATCGCCGTGGGGCTCGCCGCCTCGCTGGGGGTGGCCCTGGCCATCGCCGCCATCACCGCGCTCGCGTTGAGCTCGGTGCTCACCGGCAACGAGCACGTCTCCGCGGAGGGCCTCCAGCACCGGCTGGCGGTGGAGCAGCTGCGCCGGGCCTTCAGTGACAAGCTCGCCAGCCAGCATGCCCATGCGCTCACGGACGAGCCGTCCCTCCTGGAGGAGGCGCGGCAGGCCCGGCTCCAGTTCCAGGCGCTGCTGCGGCTGTTGCGCTCGCACGAGGAGGGCCAGGAGGCGCGGGGCCTGTTGGACGGGCTGGAGCTGGCCGAGCAGGCGCACGAGGACGCCACCCGGGCCCTGGAGGCGGCCCGGGGCCGGGGCGTCTCGCGGGAGGAGCTGGAGGTGCTGCGCGGCGGGGTGGAGTCGGCCCGCTACGGCACGTACGAGGCCCTGGACTGGCTGGCCTGGTACACCGAGGCCGCGTTCAGCGAGCTGGCGATGCGGGCGGACCAGGCGGAGCGGCGGGCCTTCTGGCTCATCATCCTGGTGGCCACGCTGGGGCTGCTGGTGGCCATGGGGTTGGCGTGGGTGCTCACCCGGGCGTTGTGGCCGCTGCACCACGAGGCCCGGGCGAGCGAGACGCGCTTGCGGCTGCTGGTGGAGGGGGTGAAGGACTATGCCCTCTACATGTTGGACCCGGAGGGCCGGGTGGTGAGCTGGAATCCCGGCGCCGAGCGCATCCAGGGCTGGCGGGCCGAGGAGATCATCGGCGGCAGGGCGGACGTCTTCTACACGCCGGAGGCGCGCGCGGAGGGGCAGCCGGGGAGGGACCTGGAGCGGGCGGCGCGCGAGGGGCGGCTGGAGTGGGAGGGCCCGGGGGTGCGCAAGGACGGCTCGCGCTTCTGGGCCGAGTCGCTCGTCACCGCGCTGCGGGGCGCGGACGGACGGCTCGAGGGCTTCGCGGTGCTCACGCGCGACAACTCCGAGCGCAAGCGGCTGGAGCGGGCCCGGCACCTCTTCGTCGAGGCCGAGCGGCTCTTCCTCACGGAGAAGGATCCGGATCGGGCGGTGGAGGCGCTGGCGCGGCTGCTGGTGCCGGAGCTGGCGGAGGGCTGCCTGCTCTTCCTGCTCTCGCCCGAGGGCGCGCTGGTGCCCCGCGCCGTCACCCACGTGTCGCCGGAGAAGGAGCGGCTCTTCTGGGAGCTCATCCGTCACAGCAACGGGCCGAGACGGGGCCGGCCGCACGGCGCGTGGCAGACGCTGCTCACGGGGAGGACGGAGCGCATCCCGGAGGTGACGCGGGAGTTCCTGGATGAAACGGCGGACGACGCGGTGTTCCTGGAGCGGCTGAGGGCGCTGGCGGCGGCCTCGCTGATGTTGGTGCCGCTGCGCGCGGCGGGGCAGTCGGTGGGGGTGTTGATGCTGGTGTCGCACCGGCCGGAGCGGCGCTTCACGGAGACGGACCAGGTGTTCGTCGAGGAGCTGACGGGCCGGGCGGCGCTGTCGCTGGAGAACGCGCGGCTGTTGCGCGAGGCGCAGGCGGCGTTGGACCTGATAGGCGTGGCGGCGCATGACCTGGGCAATCCGCTGCAGGCGCTGCAGTTGATGCTGGGCAAGCTGAGGAGGCAGCCGCCGCCGGAGCCGGAGAAGCTGCGCGAGGTGCTCACCGCGGCGGTGCGGCACACGCAGCGGC
Source organism: Archangium sp. (assembly GCF_057119385.1). Lineage (NCBI taxonomy): Bacteria > Pseudomonadati > Myxococcota > Myxococcia > Myxococcales > Archangiaceae > Archangium > Archangium sp. The sequence continues at coordinate 11,640 of NZ_DBNGVP010000116.1, forward strand.
TGGGGCGGCTGTTGCACAACCTGTTGGACCTGTCGCGGCTGTCCTCGGGGAGGATGGAGCTGGAGGTGGGGGAGGTGGACCTGGGGGAGCTGGCGCACGAGGCGGTGGAGCGGCACGCCGAGCAGGCGGCGGAGGCGGGCAGCCAGGTGGTGCTGGAGGTGGAGCCGGGGGTGGTGGGGCGGTGGGACCGGCTGCGGCTGGAGCGGGTGCTGACGAACCTGCTGTCCAACGCCTTCAAGTACGGGAAGGGCAAGCCCATCGAGCTGCGCGTGGAGCGCACGGAGGGGCACGGGCGGCTGAGCGTGAGGGACCAGGGGCCGGGGATTCCCGAGGCGCAGCAGCGCGCCATCTTCGAGCGCTTCCAGAAGGCGCCGGCCAGGGGCGAGAAGAAGGAGGGCTTCGGGCTGGGCCTCTACATCGTCCGGCAGCTGGTGGAGGCGCACGGGGGCAGCATCCACGTGGAGAGCCGGGAGGGCGAGGGGGCGACGTTCACCGTCGAACTTCCATGGGCCGTGGCGGGCCGGGAAGTGGAAGCAAGCGCACAGCCTCCAGGGATGTTACATTAATCGGATTGAGCGGGATGACGGGCTGGTTCAACGTGGGGAAGTTCTCGAGGTGAGTCATGGTGAAGCTGGCCCTTCTGGGTGAGTCCTATCCGGCGCAGCTGCGGGAGAATCCGCAGGCGCTCCGGGACGTGGAAGTGGTGTGGTCGGGCAACTCGGTGGAGGCCTTCCGGGAGGAGGTGCCGAGGAGGCGGCCGGACGTGCTGGCGTTGGACTTCCTGGAGCTGAACGGGGTGCAGACGGGGGAGGTGCCGGCGCTGCTGGAGGACAGTGGGGCGAGGCACGCCATCGTCACGTACCGCTTCGCGCGGCGCGGGGTGCTGCAGCAGTACCCGGCGGGCAAGGTGCGGCTGCTGCAGGGCCCCATCTCGCTGTCGCTGCTGCGCGCGCACGTGCACCTGGCGGTGCTGGACGACATGCTGCAGCCCCCGCCGGTGAGGACGGCGGCGGCCCCCAAGGCCCCGGCTCCGGCGGCCCCCAAGGCCCCGGCTCCGGCGCTGCAGCTGGGGGCACCGGGCGCGGTGTCCACGGTGACGGTGCCGGCCACGCCGAAGGCGCCGCTCTACTCGCCGGAGCAGCTGGGCGTGCTGCTGGAGATCTCCAGCGCCGTGCAGTGCGAGTGCCCCAACCACCTGTCGCAGATTGTGAGCAGCCTGCAGGCCTTCGAGGAGTACTCGAAGCACTGCGAGAACCGGAACGAGGCGGACCGGCAGGTGCACGCGCTGCTCTACCGGTACACGGCGGCGGCGCGCGCGGTGATGGAGGAGGCGCTCACCGCGCTGGTGAAGCACGAGAACATCAAGCTGTAGGCCCCGCGGGACTCACACCGTGGGGATGTTCGGCAGCGGGGGCTCGGGGAGCTCCACCCGGGGCTCCTCCACCAGCACCTCGCCGCGCAGCGCGTGGGCGCGGGACTCTTCCTCGAGCCGCTCGAACTCCACCGCGTCGTGTGCGCAGAAGACGCGCACGTCCCGGCTGTGCAGGCGCACCAGCTCGCGCAGCCGCTCCTGGTTGAGCTTCCGCAGCCGGCCGTCCTTCTGCATCATCTCCTGGTAGGCCAGCAGGCCCGGCGTGCACCGGGGCTGGTGTGGATCCATCTCCTCGTGGAAGAAGTACGCGTCACCCGCGTGCAGCAGCCACTGGCCGGACTGGCGGATGGCCACGCCCGCGTGCCCCAGCGTGTGCCCCACCAGCGGGACCAGGAGGATTTCCGGCGGCAGGCCCGACAGCTCGCGCACGCACTCGAAGCCGAACCAGCGCTCGCCCCCGAAGGGCATGGGGTACGTCACCCAGTGCGGCTGCGTGCTCCACTGCCTCGGACGGAAGCGCCTGCGGTCCAGCCACGTCGCCTGCGCCACCGCCGCTTCCGCCTCGGCCGCCATCACGTGCACCCGTGCCGCCGGGAAGTCGTCCAGCCCTCCGGCATGATCGAAGTCCAGGTGCGTCAGCACGATGTGCCGCACATCTCCGGCGTTGAAGCCCAGGCGCTCGATTTGACGGATCGCCGTCATCTCCTCGTTGAAGCTCGGTCGGTTGAGCGTGAGGAAGAAGGGGCTGAGGCGAGGCCTCGGGTTGCGCACGTCCTCGAGTCCGAAGCCCGTGTCCACCAGCACGAGTCCCTGCTCCGTCTCCACCAGGAGGGTGTGGCACACCAGCGCCGCCGGGATGCCCTTGGGCCTCCGCCTCCCATCCATCAGCCGCCCGCCCGGTGGGCACATGGTGATGCAATTCAAATGGTGGACGCGCATTCCCCGATACCCCTTTGGCGTGGTTCGCCGCAAAGGTGGTGTGTGTTCCGGGAACGGACCAGCGGCCCCCGGGTGCATGGCCGCCTGCTCTCCGGACGGGCGTGTTCACTCGCATGGCGGGCCGCTCGCCCCGGCCTTATTGGCACACACCACCATGGACAATCCCCTGCTCGAACGGGCGTTGATGCTCATTCCCCTCGTGCTGTCGCTCACCGTGCACGAGTTCGCCCACGCCTGGAGCGCACGGCTCCTCGGAGACGACACCGCCGAGCGCATGGGCCGCTTCACCCTCAACCCGCTCGCGCACATCGACGTCTTCGGCACGCTGCTGCTGCCGCTGCTGGGCATCCCCTTCGGCTGGGCCCGGCCCGTTCCCGTGGATCCCTCGCGCTTCCGCCGTGATGTCTCCATGCGCACCGGCTGGATGCTCACCGCCGCCGCCGGGCCCCTGTCCAACCTCGTCCTGGCCGCCCTGAGCGCGCTCGCCTTTGGCCTCACGTGGCGCCTGGCTCCGGGCTTCCTGCCCTCCAACCCGGGGCTCGAGTTCTTCCTGAAGATCATGATGGTGGCCAACGTGGGCCTGGCCCTCTTCAACCTGCTGCCCGTGCCTCCGCTGGATGGCAGCCGCGTGGTCGAGGGACTGCTCCCCCAGAAGCTGCTCGGCCCCTGGCAGCGGGTGCACGCGCTCGGGCCGCTGTTGCTGATCGCCGTCGTCGTCTTCGGCGCCCGGCTCATCTCCGGGCCCACGCACTACGTCATCGGGTTGCTGGAGCGGCTCATCACCGGCGTGGCGCTCATCGGGGCGTAGCCTCCCCCGGGGCGAGCGGGGTAGGGTTCCCGCCCATGCGTGCCTGGTTGCGGATGTGTCACCCGGCTGTCCGCCGCCGGGCTCTCCTTCTGGGCCGAGGGTCCCCTGCCATGAGTCTCTCCACGCTTGTCCTCCTGTCCACCCTGGCCACCTCGCCCGCCGCACCCGAGGAGGCCGTGCCCCCGCGTCACCAGCTCTCGCTGTATGGGCGCTCGGGGGCGAGCATGTACCTGTCGTCGGCGCGCACCCATGGGGGCGTGGGCGGTGGCTTCGGTCTGCGGGACACGGTGGATGGACGGTGGTTGTTGCAGGTGGACGCGAATGCCCTGACGGGCCTGGGCACGGCGTTCGCGGTGCGGGTGGGGGCGGGCGTGCAGCGCCAGGGGTGGTGGGCTCCCGCCGCGCTGGTGAACCTCACGGGCCTCTTCGGAGACAGGTTGGACTTCCTGACGCCCGAGCACCCCGTGCCCGTGGTGGGGCCCTCGCTGGGGCTCGGACTGACGCTGGCGCCCGCGCGCTTCACGTTGGGGAAGGCGCAGGTGTCCGTCCTCGAGCTGGGCGTGGGCGTGGGCACGGACAGTCCCGGGCTCGGCCTGCTGTATGGGCTCACCCTGCTCGAGGTGGGCGTGGCGCTGTGACGCCTGGCTCCACCCCGTGGGCAGGCTCGTGTGAAGAGGGCGCTTCGTCTCAGTCGCGCTCCCACGTGAAGGTGATGCGCTTGCCCGCGGTGGTGGCCTGGTCCATGTCGATGGAGGTCACGAACTCACCACCTCCCTGGGCCGCTCCGAGGTCCTGCCCGCCGGGTACGCCTGGGCGTTGACGCCCATCAACAACGGCCCGGCCGCCACCTTCACGCTCCTGTCCCCGATGACTTCCTCCTCCCCGGTGCTGGGCGCCTGTGACTCCCCGCCCACCACCGCGCTCGAGGGCTTCGGCCTCCGCTGGAGCGTCGATCCCACCGCGAACGTGGGGCAGCTCGACTTCCTCCTCCAGAACTCCGCTGTCCCGGGCGTGGTCTTCTCCTGGCGCGTGATGGCTCCCTCCTCCCGCACCTCCTTCACGCCCTTCCCCCTCCCCAGCGAGGTGTCGCCCCTCTCCACGTTCCCGCCGGGGCTCTACAGCCTCTCGCTGCGGTCCTCCTTCCGGGGTGACGTCGCCAGCTATGCGAGCCTCTTCGCCCAGGTCGTCAGCAAGGCCCCCCCTCTCGTCGAGTCGCGGAGGACCGGGTTGACGGGGTGCTTCACGCTGCGGTGACCGCGGTTCTCGAGGGAGGCACGGCCTCGGGATTCAACCCGGGGCCTCGATACCCTCACCCCGTCCCTCTCCCGGGGGGAGAGGGGAAATTGGGGGGAAGTTGGGGGAGGTTGGGGACGGGGCTCAGTCCGGGAAGAACATCGGCTCGCGCGTGGCCACGAAGTCCGAGATGACCTCGCTCACCTCCGGCGGCAGGTAGCTGAACTTCACGCCCAGCCCCGGCATCAGCTCGGGCGTCTTGTCGTTCACCTCGCGCGTCCAGCGCACCACCCCCGTCACCGTCATCGACCGCGTCCCCGGCAACAGCACGTCCAGGTCCACCGTCGTCCCTCTCGGCACCGACTGCACCGTCGCCACGAAGATGCCGCCCTCGGTGATGTTCGTGGTGAAGCCCGTGAAGAAGTTCGAGTCGCTCCGCTGGTCGATCGCCGCCACCATCCGCGGCCGCGACCTCGCTCCCTGCGGATGGGGGTCCAGCTGCGTCGTGTTCCCCTGCGCCTTCGCCGGGCGCGCCGCCGCCCTCGCCGGGGGTGCCTCGCGCGCGCGTTGGGCCCGCTCCGCCGCCTCGCGCTCACGCTGCGCCCGCGCCGCCGCCTCCGCCGACCGCTTCAGCCCCGCTTCCGCCTCGGCCAGCTCCTGCTGCGCCCGCACGTTGAGCTGCTGCAGCGAGTTCAGCGTCCGCTGTGAGTCCTCCACCGCCCGGCGCCGGGCCTCCAGCGCCTCGCTCCGAGACGCCAGGGCCTGCTCCCGCGCCTCCTCCGTGATGCCCGTGTGCACCGACGCCGATTCGAGCCGCGTGCCCGCCCCGCGCACGTGCTCGTCTCCCGGGCGCTCGGCCATCAGCCGCTCCACCTGCTGTCTCAGCTCCATCAGCCGGCGCGAGAGCGTCTCGGCTTCCGTCGCGGCCCGCGTCAGTTGCTCCCCGAGCTTCGCCTCCTGACTGGCCAGCTCGGACTCGGCGCGCGCGAGCTCGGTCTCACGCGAGGGCGGATGGGTGGGGGCGGGGGACGGCGCGTTCATCTCGGCCGTCCATTCTAGCGCTCCTCCCGGGGACCGACGAGTCCGCCGCGCCCTCCTCCCACCCCGCGCGTATGGGCTTCCTCGTACCCCGGGTGTCTCCCCTGGCGCATGACCCGGCGCGTCGCGTGGCTCGTGACGCGGTCAGGTGACGCCATGCCGTGCCGCGCCAGAGCATGAGGCTGCAATTTTCGGCGAGACATTGAAAGGGAGACACGGAAAACGGGTGAGCCCTTTTTCCGGCTCTCACGACTGTATCTGTTTGATATGGGCAGACTTCCGTCTGTCCGAGAGGAAAACCTCACATTTCCGGCGTCTGGGATATGTCTTTTCCCGCGAGCCCCTTATCATGTGCTCGCAGGGTGATGGACGGCACCGGCCGCGCTGTCACGCCGCACCAGGGGGGCGCTCGAGGGACGCGCAAACGCAAGACGTGGGCAGTTCACTCCACCCAGGGAGGAAAAATGGACGCTCGGCAGATCGCGGCGGGGATGACGATGCTGGCCAACGAGGATGTGGCGGTCCAGGCGGGCCGTCTGCGTGGCGAGCGCCGCCGCAGGATTCGCCAGGCCCGGCACCACCTGGACGCCACCTACGAGAGCATCGCCGAGCGCAATGCCGCGCTCGCCGCCGCCTGTGGGGCGTGCACCTGTTTCGGAGCGCCGGACTGCCTCGACTGCGGCGGAGAGGGCAAGCCCGGCTGGCAGCGGCCGGATGAGAGCCTGTTCCGCCAGTACGTGGCCCCCGTCCTCGAGCAGCTCGGCGTCCATCTGGAGGACGAGGCGCCCCACCACGCCTCCCTGCGCGCCCTGTCCTGGGCCGACGCCTCCGCCCAGAGCGCCAGCTTGTAAGCGCGGGCTCAGTCCGCTCCCTTGATGCAGGCGATGGGCTTGAGGCGCTTGTCCACCTTCGCCAGGCCCGCCATCTCCACCGTGTCCAGCACGTCGTCCAGGTTCTTGTAGCAGGGCCCGGACTCGTCCAGCGGCGTCGTCCGCGTGTTCAGCAGGATGCCCGCTTCCGCCATGCGCCGGTCCGTCTCGGACTGGTTCAGCACCCGCCTCGCCTCGCCTCGCGACAGCCTCCGCCCCGAGCCGTGGTTCACCGAGTAGATGGACTGCTCGGCCCCCTCCTGCGCGAAGAGGATGGCGCTGCCCGTCTCCATCGAGCCCGGAATCAGGATGGGGTGCCCCGTCTTCTCCCACTGCGTCTTGCGCAGCGCCGGGTGCCCGCCCGGGAACGCCCGCGTCGCGCCCTTGCGCGCCACGAACTTCCCCGCCTCCTTCTGGATGAGGTTGTGGGAAATCTCGTAATAGATGTCCGCCGTCCCGCCGAACACCTCCTCGAGCGCCGCGCACACCGCCTCGCCGATGATGAGCCGGTTGGCCACCGCGAAGTTGGCCGCCATGTTGTGCAGGTTCCAGTACTCGCGCCCCAGCCGGCTCTCCGCGTCCAGCCAGATGAAGTCCTCGCTGCGCTTGCTCAGCCCCAGCGCCGCCGCGCCCTCCACGAAGTAGTGCTTCGCGATGTTCCACCCGAAGCCCCGGCTCCCCGTGTGCAACATCACCCACACGCGGCCGTCCTCGTCCAGCTGCATCTCCGTGAAGTGGTTGCCGCCTCCGAGGCTCCCCAGCTGGTCCCTCTTGCCGTAGGCCCGCTCGGGGATGTCCACCCGGTCATCCTCCACCGGGATGAAGTCGCGCTCCGTCGTGGACGCGTTGCGGCCCAGCGCCTTGGCCCCGTGGCGCACCACCTCGGCGAACGTGCGCGCGTTGATGCTCCGCTGCTTCTGCACCCGCGAGGCTCCCACGCCCACCGCGATCCGCTTCGTCACCTCGTCGATCCACTGGCGGCGCTTGGCCTTGTCGGCCACGTCCTCGGCCGTCAGCGTCGTCTTGAGCTGCACCATGCCGCAGCCGATGTCGTAGCCGGCGGCGGTGGGCAGCAGGATGCCGTCCGTCTCCACCACCGTGCCGATGGGCACGCCGTAGCCGAGGTGACAGTCCGGCGTCACCGCCACCCGCGTCACGCCCGGGAAGGACGCCGCGTTGACCACTTGATCGAAGACACCTTCCTCCAACCCCGGCAGCTCGGGGCCCTCGCCCCACAGCAGCTTGTCCGAGAGGAACAGGTGCGCATCCACGCGCATCGTCTTCGTCTTGGGCAGGACGAAGTGGCCCTCGGCGACCTTCTCCAACCTTTGTGTCCAGCTCATGGCCTTTTCCCCCTGGATGGGTTCAACCGCTGGGAGCGACGGACGCTTCCTCTGGAAGCTGACGAACAGAGGGGGCGGCCGGGCTTGCGACCGGTCAACGGCTGGCGGCTCGCGGGTGTCATCCACAGTGTGCCCGCAGTTGCCCCTTCACTGAAGAATTCCCATTCCTATTCCTGGAGCTTCAAGGGGGTAGGGAGATGGGGATTCTCGGTGCGTTGCTGGTGGCGGTGACGGTGAACGCGGGGCCGGTGGAGGTGAAGACGGCGCCGGTGTTCAACCCGTCGGTGTGCAGCAAGAAGCGCGTGGACGCGTGTGGATGCCACCACGTCTACGGCGTGCGTCACTGCCACCCCAAGCGCAGGAGCGAGCACTGTGAGGCCATGGTGCGGGCCTCCGAGCCCTCCAAGCCCACCTGGGAGGAGCTGCTCTCCCACGAGCCGGAGCCCGCCACCGGGCAGGAGCCGGTGGACTTCGCCGCCCTGTAACCCGGGGCCCCGCATTCAGTCTCGCGGGTGGGGCGGGTAGAGTCCCGCTCCATGCGCGGCCGGCCTGGGCGCGGGCACCACCGCCGCGTCCACCCGCGCCGGTGTCCCCCAGCTCGTCGTTCCCCACATGTTGGACCCGTTCATGAACGCGCACTCCGTGCGCACCGCTGGCATCGGCCTGTCGCTCTCCCGCAATCGGCTCGGGGTGGAGCGGGACGAGGGGCTCACTCCTCGGCCGTCACCGTCACTTCCAACGTGAACTCCCGAGACATCACCCGCTCGAGGTCATCCACCTCGTAGGCCGTCAGCGGCGTGCGCGAGGAGATGACCACCCAGCGCGTCCCCGGCGCCGCTCGCAGGGCGAGGGTGTTTCCCGACAGCCGGCGCACCTCGGCCGGAGAGGGCAGGGGCGCCGCGGGCACGGCCGGTGCCGGTGGCAGGGCGAGACGGCCCGGGACGTTCGCCTGCCGCGTGTGCAGCTCCACCATGTCCCGCTTGTGCTCGGGGATGCGCGAGGGCGGCGGCACCGCCGGAGGCACGTGCACCGCCTGGCGCGCCGCGTTCCCCGTCGACAGCCGCTCCAGCGCCCGCGCCACCTCGTTGTCCCTCGGGTCCAGCTCCAGCGCCACCTTCAACGCCGCCCGCGCCCTCGCCTCGCACCCCAGCTGCAGCAACAGCTGCGCCGCCGTCCGGTACGAGCTGATCGCCTTCTGCCTGTCTCCCGCACGCCTCCACGCCTCGGCGTGGCGCACGTACAGGTGCGGATCCCTCGGCTCCAGCTCCAGCAGCTTCCCGTAGGTGCGCGCGCACTCGGCGAACTTCCGCCGCGAGTACAACTCCAGCGCCTGCTCCTTCAGCTCCCGCACACCCATCACCACCCCCACCACCGCCCCGAGTCCCACTCCGCCAGAGATCAGTCCCTGGCCTCACAAGCATGGGCCGTGCCGGAGGGACACGGCGCTCCACACCGGGGGAATTCCAGCGCCCCCGGGTTCAAACCGCCTTCCCAGTCCCTGTAAGAAAGGAGGGGAGCGCCGTTCCACCCTGTAAATCCCGGCCCCCATGTCCCAGCCCTCGCCGCTCGCCCGGTTGCTCGCCTCCGCCCGCGCGGCGTGGCCCCGGGTGCGGCTCGAGGACGCCGTCTTCCTGCGCTACCTCGCCGAGCGCCTCGCCCCCGCCTCCGTCGCCCGCGTGCACCCCCGGTGGCTTCCCGTGGCGGCGCGCGCCTGCGACACTCCCGACGCGATGTCCCTGGAATCGAGGTTCCGCGCGCCGGACGGGTGCCCGGACGAGAATGTGCTCGCGGGTTTCGCCTCGGGCGCGCTGTCCCACGAGGACACGCCGCGCCTGGAGCAACACCTGGACGGGTGCGCCGCGTGCCGGGCCCTGGTGGCGGCCGAGGCCTCGCGGCCCGGGGACAGCCACGCCCGCGCCGGCCTGGACACGGGCACGCCCACGCCGCCCATGCACCCCGGAGCGCTCCCGCTGGAGCCGGGGGCGCACGTGGGCCGCTACGCGGGGCCCCGCTGGCTTCCGGTGGTGACGGGGGTGGCCGGGCTGGGGCTGGTGCTCGCGGGGGCGGACGTCGTGGTGTGGAAGTCGCGGACACCGGAGGAGGTGCCGGCGCGGGAGGCCATGCCCGTGGCGCTGATGCCGGGCACACCCGTGGAGCTCGAGATTCCCGGGATGGTGCGCGTGGCGGTGGGCGCCCCGGACGTGGTGGAGGTGAAGGTGCTGGACGGGGACAAGGTCCAGCTCCTGCCCCTCGAGACGGGCACCACCACGATGCGGGTGTGGACGCGGGACGGTACCCGCCGGACGTACAACGTGTCCGTGGGCCCCTACTGAGCGGGCCCCCCCTTTACGGGCGCGTGGGCGGGGGGACTATCGTGGGAGTCCACTCGTCGCGGAGGGCTGCGCGTTGCGCTCCATCAATCCCCTGGCGTCCTGGCGGTGGTGTCTCCTCGCGGTCCTCGCGGTGGGCTGCGCGCACTCGAGCACCGGCCCCGCGGCCGGGACTCCGGAGCCGGCGCCTCGCGCCGAGGCCACGCCCGTGGACACCAACACCGCGGAGGCCCGGGCGCTGGTGGACCAGATGTTCGGCCCCGAGGAGCAGGCCACGCGGCGCAAGCAGCGGAAGGTGCGCCGGCTGATGGCGCTCACCGGGGCCGAGGACACCGGCCAGCAGATGCTGGAGATGATGACGAGCCACTTCTCCCAGTCCGCGAGCCTCCCGCCGGGCTTCCTGGAGAAGTTCCGCGAGGTGGCCCGGGAGGAGTCCATCGTGGACCTGCTGGTGCCGGTGTACATGAAGCACTTCTCCGAGGAGGACCTGGACGCGGCCATCTCCTTCCACGAGTCCCCCGCCGGCAAGCGCTTCCTCGCGGCCCAGCCCCGGGTGCTGCAGGAGGCGAAGGAGGTGGGCGAGGAGTGGGGTGTACGGCTCGCGGAGAAGGCGCTGCGGGCGCTCGCGGAGGAGGAGGCCCGGCCCGCGAGCCACGCGGGTCAGGAGTTGTAGGCTGTTGGGCCCGATACCTGCTTCACTGATGTTTCTACCCGTAGACCTCGTCAGATGTTGCGGCTTCGCTCCACCGTGAGCGCAGGTCGAGTTGTCGCTCGCGTGGCAACGCGATGGGATGGACCTTCATGCTCCCCGCCTGCTCTCGTATCAAGTTGGAGAGCAGGTGCAATTCATGGCGGTCGAGCCGAACACGACCGTAGTGCGACCTCTGGACGGCCTCGAGCTCCTCGAACGGAATCCGGCTCGCATGGTGGAGGATGAACCGCACCAATCGGGGGCCTAGTGAAAAATGAAGCCGCTTGGCCGTCAGGAGCGCCCTGATGACGCAGAGGGCGGGAAAGGGATTGTCCTCCAGGTTGATCTCTACCTGCCGCTCTTGAATGCCACGGAAGAATCCCTGCGAGTACACCGTGCGGGGTCGGCCTGGTTGTGCCTGGAATTCAGCGGTGATGGCTTCGACGTTCAGGAACGTCGTCCGCGGGAGGTCCGCGAAGTCACACCCATGGACCAGCCCTTCGCGGAAGGCCCAGGTCGAGTCCAGCGTCCAGATATCGACTGGCAGCTTTTGGATGAGCAGGTGGAGACCACCGAATCGGTTGACCCGCACCACTTTCTGTCCGAAGGCGGACTTCAGCGCCTCTGTTGTCGTACCCGCGACGACGAGATCTAGATCTCGTGGGATGGTGGTGGGGGAGAGCGCGAGCAGATCCCTCAGCGTTCCGCCGAAGACGAAGACCGTCCAGTTCTGCCCTTGGGATGTTTCCAGCAAGGCACGAAGGGCTGGGCGCCACGGGGAGGCCCGATGGATGAATGAACTCAGCCTCCGGCGAAGGAGGGCCTCGAGCTGTCGGTTCTCCGCGCTATCCATTGGTGATCTCTGCGTGGAGCTTGCAGGCGAACGTGTCCGTCATGCCGCACACGTAGTCCGTTACCAACTGGAACTGGTGATACCGGATAGGGAGCTTCGAGGACTTGAGCACGTTTTCGAAAACGGCACGGTAGTTGTGCGAGAGAAGGTTGTAGATTTTTCCCTCGAACTTCCTGGCGAATTTTTGAGGATCGGGTGGGGGATGGCCGAAGCTCGAGGCCCCTTCCCAGAAAATGTCCATCAGGTCGTGTATGACCCGACGGCCCAGGACTTCCAACCGGAGGGTCTGGTCCGCGCGGTAGATGTGGCGGCGCCCGACCTCCTTGCATGCATCAATGAGCCCCTTCGCCGCGCTGTCCGAGATGAGTTCTCCAGGATAGCTGCCACTCATGATGGCATCGTAGTTCGCGTCGAAGGACTGAATCACGGCTTCCTTGGTCGTGGCGATGACGACCGTCCTGAACAGCTGGGCTCGCGCCTCGTCGAGCGCCTTCCCGCTGAGCTCCAGACCGGGTTCTCCTTGGATATAGTCGGATGCGTCTTTCAGGTGTTTCTCGATGAGGGCTCTTGTCTCCGAGGAGCTGGATTCTGCTTTCAATGCCTGCTCAAGCGCCTGCCAACTGATGACACCTTTCTTGATGCCGTCTTCGATGTCTACCGTGGCATAGATGGTATCGTCACAGGCTTCGACCAGATAGGCGATGGGATTGCGTGCGGTGCCCGTTCCTGTCTGCTCGCGAATGATATCGACGACGTCCTGCTCGGAAGCGAAATGGCCGGGCTTTTCCTTCTCGTGGGGCACCTTGCTCATTTCATGGGATGCAGCCGTGTACTTCATGGCCGCCGAGAGGGTGCCAACGGTCAGATTGAGCCCGTGTCGGTCCGCGAGCAGTTGGAGCTTGGAGACGATCCGCAAAGTTTGAGCATTGCCCTCGAACTCCAGGAAGTCACCGCGAAGCTGGGCCGCCTGGGGGTGCTCGTCGAGCGCTTTGAAGAAGGCCGGCTCCTGCTTGAGCTTCTTCTTGAACCAGCTGCTGATCGCTCGCTCTCCCGCGTGTCCGAATGGAGGGTTTCCGATGTCGTGGAGCAACCCACAGGTGGCGGCAATGGCTTCGATGCCGAAGGCCTGGTCCTGAGAGATGAGCTTTCTGTCGACAAGCCGTTGAACGACGGCTCGGACGACACCGCGGGTGAGTGTGGAGACCTCGAGGGAGTGGGTGAGCCGCGTCCGCACGGCGTCGTTGGGTTCCAACGGAAAGACCTGGGTCTTGTCCTGGAGACGCCGCAGCGGTGTGGAGAAGACGGTCCGGTCGTAGTCGCGGTCGAACTCGGTGCGGACATCCTGGGCTGCACGCGTCGATGCCCGGCCCCCTCGGAGTTCCCGGATGCGCTTCGTACACAGCAGCTTGTTCCAATCGAGAGCCATGCCCCGATACCTCGCTTCTTCGTTCTTGAGCAACAACTCGACGCCACCCTATGGCTTCGGGAAGGGGAGGCGCATCATAGAGTCCACCTCCGTCAGAAGCCCCTTCCTGGCGACGGGAGTCGTCATGCAGATGGCATGCCGCTGGAGATGTCGTCCATGATCGGGACTTCTGTGGCCCTCACGACAACAGGAACAGGGCATTGGCGCTGGCGATGGGGCGGGAGCGGTCCTCCTGCCAGGCCTGCACCTGCAGGTTGGCCACGCGCCGGCCGAGCCGGGTGAGGGTGGCCTTGGCCAGCGTGTCCTGGGGCCGGCCCGAGCGCAGGAAGTCCACGGTGATGCTGATGATTTTGGGCACGCGGTCCGTCTGGGTGCGGAGCAGCAGCTCGAAGATGGCGGCGGACTCGAGCAGGCCGCCGAGCGTGCCACCGTGCAGCGCGGGGATGGAGCTGTTGCCGATGAGCATGGGGGCGTAGCGCATGCGGCACAGCACCTCGCCGGTGGTGTTCTCCACGCCGATGCCGAGGAAGCGCGTGTAGGGGATGACCTCGGCGAGCAGGGGGTACTCACCCGTGAGGCGCACCTGGCGCAGGATGTTGGCGATGCGGGGCGAGGGGCCCGGGGGCGTGCTGTCCATGGCTCAGTCCTCCACGATGATGAAGGTGCCCTGCGCCGAGGCCACCGGGTTGGACGCGTCTCCATGGTGCGCGAGCGCTCGCACGAAGGCCACCGCGCGCGTGAGCTTGTAGCACTCGGCGCGGGCCAGCAGATCCTTGCCGGGCGTGGCCGGGTGCAGGTAGTCGATTCGCAGGTCCAACGTGGCGATGCGCGCCATGCGCGCCATCTTCATGAAGACGGAGAGGCCACACGTGGCGTCGATGAGCGTCGTCACCGCGCCGCCGTGCAGCACGCCCGTCTCGGGGTTGCCCACCAGCTTCTCCGCGTAGGGCAGCCGCATGGTGGCCTCCGACACCCCGAGGTCCACCACGCTCAGCCCCAGCTCGTGGTTGTGCGGGACGGAGTCGCGGAGGAAGCCGTTGATGAGCTCCATCATCTGCCGCCGGTCATCGGGGAACGTGTCGTCGCTCGCCATGCGGAAGGTGGATAGCAGGCTCAGAAGCGGGGATCCAACCGCACCGAGTCCAACTCCTGGCGCACCATGCGCTGGAAGAGGGCGGGGCCCACCCACGTGTACAGGGCGAGCCCCAGCCAGACGAGCTGGATGATGCCGGCCAGCCCGGGCTGGCCCAGGTCCTCCGCGGCCAGGGTGGCGAAGCGGTAGGCCACGTAGGCGCCGAGCAGCACGAGCGTGCTCTTGCCGTCGCCCAGCGAGCCCATGAACATCGCATAGCGCCACCACACGCCGAGCAGCCGGCTCTGGCGCGCCTTGATGCTGGCCAGCAGCCGCAGCGAGCCCTCGTCGGTGGCGTCCTGGCGCAGGGCCCACAGCGCGTGCTCGCGCGCGTCCTCGATGCGGCCCTGGCGCAGGTACACCTGCCCCATGAGCACCAGCCCGTCCTGGAGCTCGGGCTGGGCGGAGAGCGCGTCGCGGGCCCACTGCAGGGCGTGCTTCACGTCCCCGCGCTCCAGCGCGTCCCAGCCCAGGGCCACCAGCGTGGCCGGGTCGTTGGGATTCAGGGAGTGGGCCCGCTGCAGCACCTCGCGCTTGCGCTCCTTCTTGCCCGTCAGCTCGAGGAACCGCGCCTGGAGCAGGAGGTTCGGCGTGTCATCGGGCTCCAGCTCCAGCAGGTGGGTGAGGTGCTGCTCGGCGTCCTGGAAGCGGCGGCGTGCCATGGCCACCGAGGCCGCGGCGTAGTGGGCCAGGGGCAGCAAGGCCTCCAGCGAGAGGGCGAGGCCGGCCTCGTGCTCGGCGGCGTGCGGACGCTTGAGGGCCAGCAGCACCAGGGACAACAGGGCATGCGCCTCGGAGTCCTCGGGGTCCTCGGCGAGGGCGCGGCGCAGCGTCTCCAGCGCGCCCCGGTTCTCCCCGCGGCTGATTTGCACCCGCGCGTAGTGGAGCCATTGGGAGGAGGGAAGGTCACTCATGGCATCACCCGAGCAGTGTCAGCAGCAACCGGTTGCCACCGATGAGCGCCATGAGGACGCGCGGGCCGAGGAAGATGCTGGCCACCAGGACGAGCGCCCCGTTGCGCACCACGCCGCCGTAGTACTCGTGCAGCGCGAAGCCGCGCTGCTGGAGGTTGAAGAGCACGTAACCCACGGCGAGCTTCCACACGGTGATGCCCACCCCGGCGTAGGGCGCGGACGCCGCCGTCAGCACCTCGAGCCTCACCAGGGTGCCGAGCAGCAGGATCAGCAGCAGCGTCATGGGGACCAGCAGCACCGCGAGTGCCGTCTCCTTGCGGCGCGTGGTGCTGCCCATGGCGAAGCCGTTGAAGATGAACCACGGAACCCCGAGCCACGCGCCCCCCATCATGAGGGACAGCAGGGGGAACACGGGGTTGACGACCAGGTGCCCCAGGGTACCGGGGCGAGGCTCGTCCAGGATGCGGTAGGTGGCGCTCATGCTCAGGACTTCCCGTGGGCCTGGAGGAAGGCCAGCACCTCGTCGTACTGGCCGGCGTCATTGGCGTAGCGCGCGTAGTTGCGCGCGGTGGTGAGCCACTCCAGCGCGGTGGGCTTCACCTCCTTGAGGGCGCCCTTGAGGTCCGCCGAGGTGATGGGCGCCTCGTTGCCCTGCTCGAGCGAGCGCTCGATGGCGGCGTCGCTGGCCGTCTCCACCACGTTGGACAGGTCCGCGCCGGAGAAGGTGCTGGTGTTCTTCACCACGAAGCCGAGGTCGAGGTGGGAGTCCTGGGGACGGTCCTCGAGCAGGAGCTTGAGAATCTCCTCGCGCGCCACGGCGTCCGGCGGAGGGACGAAGAGGACGCGGTCGAAGCGGCCGGGACGGCGGAAGGCCGGGTCGATGGCCCAGGGCGTGTTGGTGGCACCGAGAATCAGCACCCCGGCGTTGTTCTGCGCGAAGCCATCCATCTCCGCGAGGAACTGGCTGACGAGCTTGGAGCTGGTGCCCTCACGGCTGAACTGGCGCTTGGCGGCGAGCGCCTCGAGCTCGTCGAAGAAGAGGACGGCGGGAGTCGTCTGACGGGCCTTCTCGAAGAGGGCGTGCAGTTTGCGCTCCGACTCGCCGATGTACATGTCGAGGATGTCGGAGATGGCGATGTTGTAGAAGGTGGCGCCGCACTCGCCGGCGGTGGCGCGGGCCAGGAGCGTCTTGCCGCAGCCGGGAGGACCATAGAGGAGGATGCCGCCGCCGGCCTTCTTCCGGAAGCGCTCGAAGAGGCCAGGCTTCTGGAAGGGGAGGATGATGCGCTTGCGGATCTGCTTCTTGATGTCCTCGAGGCCGCCCACGTCGGCGAAGGTGAGGGGAGGCTGGGGAGGGGCGAGGACACGGTCCACCTCGTTGGAGGTGGTGTCGTCGTTGGAGATGACGCGCAGACGCGGGCCGCCGGGCGAGGAGGGCTGCACATCGCGCACGGAGGCGGTGAGCTGGGAGAGGAGGTCGCGGTCCTCGAGGGTGGGGTTGAGGGCGATGGCGCGCTGGTAGGCGGAGCGGGCCTCGTCCTTGCGGCCGAGCGCGGCGAGGGCGCGGGCGGAGAGGAGGGAGGCCTCGGGGGCGGGGTGGTGGGCGCAGAAGAGGAGGGCGCGCTCGTGCTCGCCGGTCTGGACGAGGGTGCGGGCGGCGTGGAGGCGGTCGGGCTCGGAGAAGAGGTCCGGGGCGTGGTCGCCGAGGATGGCGCGGGCCTGGGGGACTTCGTTGCGATCGAGGTGGGCCTTGAGGACGAGTCCGCGCAGGGGCGCGTTGTCGGGGCTCGCGGCGAGCGCGGCCTTGAGGGAGGCGAGCGTGGTGTCATCCATGGCGGGAGGGAACGTCTCACAGCCCCGAGGTCCCCTTCAAATGCGAAGGCACGGGGGAGTACACGGAGCGTCCGGCCCCTCACCGCCGGTGTGGCCCGGCGTCCGGCTCAGCGGACCTCCAGCGCCTTGAAGACGACGCCGTCCAGCTCCAGGCGGCGCACCGCGTCCACCAGACGCTCGTTGGCGATGATGAGCGTGGAGGCGTCGGCCAACCGGAAGATGTCCACGTACTCCGGTAGCGAGGTGGCGTCGAGCAGATATGGGTCTGGGACGCTGTGGCCCATGGCGACACCACAGGTGGGGCATGGCGGATGCGGTGGTGGCAGGCAGGCCGGGTGGAAGCGCCCGTGGAGTTCGAGCTGGATGTCTCGCAGGTCGGGGGCGTGCTTGGTGCGGAACCGCACCTGGGTGGGGCAGCCGGTGAGGCCCCGGACACCCGCGCTCTGCAACTTCTCCAGGGCCTCACGGCGCATGCACAGGGACCAGGGATTCTGCATGACGAGCTGGCCGAAATAGCCCAGGCCACTTCCCTGCAGTGGGCCGAAGCGCGCTCCCGATGTCAGCACGGCGTAGGGCGGCGCCAGGGGGCGTACCAGCTCGCGCAGCCGGATGAACTCCTCACGCGGGAGGGGCCAGGAGTCCACCAGCGTTTCCTGGTCCTCGGGGGGCAGCGCTGACAGATCCACACAAGGGTATTGTCCCATCGTATACGGCTCTGGCTGCAAATCACAGACAGGACAGCGTTCCACACCGGGCAGCCCCCACTTGTGGGCTGCGTTCAGGTTGCCCGTGTAGCGTGGCGACGGGTCTCTTTCGAGTTGGTAGTATTTCATGTGTCCGAGTCTCAGGCCCCCAAGGTCAAGGGGCGAGGAGCTGGGGGCCGGGCGCAGGCACCGGAGCATGATATGGCCGAATGGGACCAGCGATGTCGAAGCGGAGGGCCAGCTCGAAGGCCTTGCGGATCAGGACCTCCCGAGACACGTCGCCTGGATTGGCCATCATGAATTGCTGCCAGGCTTGGTTCCATGGGCCGCCATTCGCACCGCGGTGGATGCGCAGGTGGACTTGTTCCGGGATGAGCATCGTCCACTCGTGGATGTTGATGCCGCGGTTCTTGAACCACGTTCTGAGTTCCTGCGCCTGGGGAAAAAGGTGGTGCTTGATCAGCGTGCCTTCGAGCCGCGGAAAGGCAGGGATGTAACCCTGGCGGTAGCGAAAGTGGAAGGTCATGCGGGGCCGGGCGTCCTCCCGAAGCCCCGCGCGTCTCCAGTTGCGGTGATTGCTTGGGGCACGAAAAGCCGGGCGAGGAAATCGCGCCAGCTCCGCACCATGCACCAGGGGTCCTTGTGTGAGCGCCTCCGGGTCCACGTCCTCGCAGTCGAAGAAGGCGCATTCGCCCTCTTCACAGGCGAGCACGACGCACTGGTCGGCATCCGCGTCGTCGCAGGAGGTGGTCTCCTCAGTCCCGGTGCCTTCCCGGGCACCCAAAGCGGGTGAGGTGGCGCACGAGGCCAACAGCAGAAGCGCGGAGAGCAACAGCGGCAGCACGGGTCGGGGCTGGATGAGTCGGGTCATGGGGCGCCGAGTCTACGGGGTACAACGGCGGGGTGGCATGACGATCAGGCGCTGGTAACCTCACCCTCCGGGGAGAGTGCATGGCCAGGGTCACGGAAAGCGACATTCTTCGGCAGATGGCCGTTCGCGAGGAGCCCGGAGTCTACGTCCTCGGGTGCTTCGAGCGGCGCATCACCCTCTACACGCAGCAGGTCCGCGCGCTCAACCTCATCCACTCGCTCTTCGTCGAGGAGCGGTTGAAGGAGGGCGCGAAGCTGGCGGTCATCGGCGGAGGCGCGGCCGGGCTCACGGCCGCGGCGGGGGCCGCCATCCGGGGAGCGAAGGTCACTGTGTTCGAACAGGCGAGCGACCTGCTGGCCATGTTCCGCAACAACCGCCAACGCTGGCTCCACCCCCACCTCTACGATTGGCCCGAGGAGGGCTCGGAGGAGCCGCAGGCGAATCTTCCCGTGCTCGATTGGACGGCGGACCTCGCGGGCAACGTGGCGGAGCGGCTCCTCGCGCAGTGGCAACCGCTGGTGCAGCGCCATGGCATCGAGGTCCACACGCGCGTTCGGCGGCTCCAGATCCACCCCGGGTCCAGCACTCCACGCCAGCTCGCGTGGAACACGGACTCCTTCGATGAGGGGGATTTCGACACCGTCATCCTGGCCGTGGGCTTCGGTACGGAGAGAACGTTGGAGGGGGCTCCATCCCGGTCCTACTGGGAGGACGACAACCTGGACCGCCTCCTTCACGCGTCGGGCACGTCCAAGCGCTACCTCATCTCGGGCACGGGAGATGGGGGATTGATCGATCTGCTCCGCGTCCGCCTCCGGGACTTCCGTCACGAGCGCATCATCCAGAGATACCTGGGGGAGACGTCGCTGGGAGCGGTGAGAACGGAGTTGCTGACGCTGGAGGAGGAGTTCCGCCAGGAGCGGCTCCAGGAGCGGGACTTCTTCAAGAAGTACAAGGAGCTTCCTGTTCCCAAGGAACTCGACGAGCGCCTGCGAGAGGACCTGCGGGGAGACACCACGGCAGTCCTCAACGGCAGGGATGTGTTTCCGCTCAGCGCGGGAGCCAGCATCCTCAACCGTTTCCTGACCTCACGGCTGATGAGGTTGGGCGGGGTGCGCTACGAGTCGGGAACGCTCTCCGTGAAGCGCGCCGAGAAGACGGAGTCCTACGCGGCTTCCTTCCTCGACGAGAACAAGCATCCGAAGCATGTCGAGGAGTTCGACGACATCATCGTGAGGCATGGCCCCGAGCCGGCGCTCGAGCGCTCCTTCGATTCCATCTGGAAGAAGGCGGGTGCGAGGATGCGTGAGCTCGCGGAACTGGACCAGACCCGGAGGCCGCTCTTCAGAGCGGAGGACTTCGCCAAGGCTCCGAGCGGTGCCCGCCCGCGCACTCCCGCCGCGCCCGTGAACAGGAGCACACCGACGGCGGCGCCCTCTCGAGGGGACTGTTTCGGCCGGGAGGAACTGACGCGTCAGCTCGTGGAGGAGGTCCTGGCGGAAGAGCCCCGGCCGACGATGGTGCTCGGTCCTCCGGGCATTGGAAAGAGCACCCTCACGCGCCAGGCGTACCACCACCCCGAGGTGGCCCGGCGGTACGGGAACCGGCGCTACTTCGTCCGGCTCGATGGCGCCACCTCGCGGGAGTGGGTGGTCAGCGCCGTGGCCGCCGTTCTCGGCATCGGTTCGGAGCCCCGGCTCTGGGACGCGGTGAAGCACTCGCTCCAAGCGGCTCCGGCGTTGCTGGTCCTCGATAATCTCGAGACCCCCTGGCACGAGGACCGCTCGGGGACGGAAGCGTTGCTGGCCGAGCTGGGCGCTGTTGCCGGGCTGGCGCTGGTCGGCTCGGTGCGAGGGGGGGAGCGTCCCTATGTGCCCCGCGGCCGTCCTCCCCTCGAGGTGACGCGGCTCGATGACACGTCCGCGCTCGACCTCTTCTGCTCCATCGCCTCGAAGGTCGACCGGAAGGAGCCTCTGCTCGAGTCTCTGCTCCGAGCGCAGGAGGGGCTTCCCCTCGCCATCAAGCTGCTCGCGTTCGCAGCGGAAGGGGCGTCACTCGAGAACACCTGGGCACTCTGGCGGACGGAGCGCGCGGCGCTCTACGAGAGGCCCGGGGGCTCCGACAGGGAGTCCAGCCTCTCGGTGTCGCTTGAGGTCTCCATCAAGGGGCCCCGCATGACGAACGAGGCCCGGCGGCTGTTGTCCTTGTTGGCGCTCCTGCCCGGAGGTGTGGCCCAGGGAGACCTGGAGCGATTGCTGCCGGGCGTGGCCCATGGCGCCGCGCAGGTGCTGGCCAAGGTGGGACTTGCCTTCTTCGAGCAGGGACGGATTCGCATGCTGGCGCCCATTCGGGAGTACGTGCGGCGCTTACGCCCTCCAGGGGCGGAGGAGCGCGAGCGTGTGCTCAACCATTACCTTGGAGTGTCACGGGAACATGGAGGGAGGCTGGGCCGCATGGGAGGCGGCGAGGCGTCGATGCTCCTCATGACCGAGTTCGCGAACATCGAAGGACTCATTGAGGAGGAACTGGATGGCAAGAAGGCCACGGATGCCATGGACGCGGCCATTGCCTTGTCGGAATTCATGCGTTTCTCGGGACATGGCACGTCGCGCGTATTGCAGCGTGCCAGCGCGGTAGCGCGGCTCAAAGGGGAGGCGGGACGTGAAGCCAACTGCATCCAGAGCCTGGGAGACATCGCGCTGGTGCGCTCGCAGCATGAGGAGGCGCGCAGGAGGTACGAGGAGGCGCTGCCGCTCCACGAGCAGGAAGGAGACGAGCAAGGGCGGGACAACTGCATCCTGAGTCTGGGAGACATCGCGCTGAGGCGCTCGCGGCATGAGGAGGCGCGCGGGAGGTACGAGGAGGCGCTGCCGCTCTACGAGCAGGAAGGAGACGTGCTCGGGCGGGCCAACTGCATCAAGAGGCTGGGAGACATCGCGCTGAGGCGCTCGCGGCATGAGGAGGCGCGCAGGAGGTACGAGGAGGCGCTGCAGCTCTACGAGCAGGTAGGAGACGTGCTCGGGCGGGCCAACTGCATCAAGAGCCTGGGAGACATCGCGCTGGTGCGCTCGCAGCATGAGGAGGCGCGCAGGAGGTACGAGGAGGCGCTGCCGCTCTTCGAGCAGGAAGGAGACGTGCAAGGGCGGGCCAACTGCATCAGGAGTCTGGGAGACATCGCGCTAGCGCGCTCGCCGCATGAGGCTAGAGATCTTTTCGAGCAGGCTCTTTCCCTCTACATGCTCATTCCCGAGCCCTACTCCATCGGGCAGACACATCGGCGACTCGCCAGAATCGCTCCCAGTGCTGAGGCCCGTCGTCGCCACATCATCGCCGCACGACAGGCCTGGGAAAGCATTGATCGTCCAGATCTCGTCCAAGAACTGCACGACGAGTTGGGTGATGGATGAAGAGCCGTTTCATCACGGCCGGCGCGGTCCAGTGTCCCGCTCAGCGGACCTCCAGCGCCTTGAAGACGACGCCGTCCAGCTCCAGACGGCACACTGCGTCCACCATGCGCTCGTTGGCGATGATGAGCGTGGTGGCGTCGGCCAGCCGGAAGATGTCCACATGTTGTGGGAGTGACGAGGCGTCTAGCAGATACGGATCCGGGACACTGTGGCCCATGGCGACGCCACAGGTGGGGCATGGCGGATTCGGGGGAGGCAGGCAGTCCGGGTGGAAGCGCCCGTGGAGTTCGAGCTGGATGTCTCGCAGGTCGGGGGCGTGTCTGGTGCGGAACCTCACCTGGGTGGGGCAGCCGGTGAGGCCCCGGACACCCGCGCCCTGCAATTGCTCCAGGGCCTCGCGGCGCATGCAGAGGGACCAGGGGTTCTGCATGACGAGCTGGCCGAAGTAGCCCAGGCCACTTCCCCGCAGCGGGCCGAACGCCGCTCCTGATTCCAGTACGGCGTAGGGAGGCGCCAGGGGACGCACCAACTCGCGTCGCCGGATGAACTCCTCTCGCGGGACGGGCCAGGCATCCAACAGCTTCTCCTGGTCCTCGGGCGGCAGACCCGACAGGTCCACGCACGGGTACTGGGCCATTGTTCCCCCCTCTGGTTGTAAACCGCAGACAGGGCAGGGCTCCACACCGGGCAGCGCCCACTGATGTGAGGCGTTCAGGTTGCCCGTGTAGCGGGGAGACGGGTCTCTCCCCAGTTCGTAGAATTTCATGCAGTCGAGTCTCGAGAGCTTTGCCCCGCTGTGCGCGCCCCGGGCCGTGAGGTCAGCGCCAATCGGGTGGGGCCAGGGTGAGGCGTGGCATCGGGTGGCCCTTGGGGTATTGCAGCACCGTCTCGAAGCGCGGGTCGTTGAGCACTACGCTGCCGGGGCTCCGGTCCACCTTCGCCGGGTCCACCAGCGAGCCGTCAATGGGCTCCTTTGCCCATGTGGGCACCCCGTAGGACGTGAAGTCGTCCACCGCCACGCCGCAGATGGGCCACCACGTGCCGTCCGGCAACTGCATCCGGTCGAACTGGATGTAGAGGCGGTAGGGCGTCGTCATCGCCACACCCGTGATCTTCGTTTTCACCTCCGTCCCTTTCACCGCCGCGTACATGGTGGCCATGACGGGGCCGGGCTTGACGTTGAGGGAGCCGCCCTCCTCGATGGGATCCTTCGAGGCCGGAGTGCCTGTCTTCAGGAACGTGGGGTTCTCCTCGGAGTCGAAGCCCAGCTTGACCGGGGTGTCGGCGGCCTCGGGAGGACAACGCGCGAGGAAGCTGGCGGGGTCGGGCCGTACGGGCGTGGTGGCGCACCCGGCGAGTTGCGCGGCGGCCACTCCCCCCAGCAGTCGGGTGAGCACCGAGCACAGGCGCGAGGGCGTCGAGCCGGATGCAGTGGGAGGCATTTCGGAAGAGGAGGCGTGCACGGGCTGTATTCCTTTCTCGGGGAGCGCCGGAGGAACCGGCGCGGTGGCTTCCGCGCGAGGGACGTCCTCCCGATGAGGAGCTCGTGCCGCGCGGACCAGCGCCCACCCTAGCCCGAGCACCCCCAACCCGAGCGCCAGCACGGCGAGCCGCGAAGGCCACCCCCGCTGTTTCCCCGTGCGCTCGGCGGAGCGGAGCTCGGGCGAGGACTCCGGCTCGAGCGCTTCCTCCAACATGTCCACGTCCGGAAATCGTTCCCGCACCCACGCGCACTCCGAGGGCCGTTTCGACGGAGACTGCCATGCGGCGGTGTGTCCTTCCTGTTCGCGCAGCCGCTCCAACTCCTCACGTACGGCGCGGGCGCTCGGGGGGCGCTGCCCGGGGTCCTTCGCCAGCAGCCGCAGGGCCAGCGCTTGCAGGGAGGCGGGCATGCCGGGCGCGAGCTGCCCGGGCCCCACGGGAGGCAGGGTGGCGATGGCGGGCAACAGCTCGTCCAGAGGCAACCGGGTGCTGAAGGGGCGGCAGTTGGTGAGGGTCTCGTAGAGGAGCACGCCAAAGGCATACAGGTCCGCGGCGGGCCGGGCCTCCAGCCGTGAGCCCGGGGGCGGAGGGTTTTCGGACAGCAGGGACGCCAGGAAGAGGATGGCCTCGGGCGGCTGGCAGTAGAGCGTTCCCGGGGCGAGTCCTTCCGTCAGTACACGAGCCCAGGGCAGGTGCGCCGTGCCGAAGTCGATGAGGAACGGTGTGTCGTCCTCCTTGCGCACCAGCAGGTTGTCCGCCTTCACGTCTCGATGGACGATTCCTTCTTCGTGCAGGGCCTCCAGCGTCTTCAATTGCTCGCACAGCACGCCCACCGCCCGGTCCAGCGTGGCGCGTTCGCACCAGCGCCAGACATGGAAGGTGCTTCCGGGGATGTAGGGGGTGACGAAATAGCCATGGCCTGTCTTCAGCTCGGGCCATCGGCCCCACTCCAGCACGGGCAGCAGGTGGGGATGGTGCACGTACTCCAGCGAGCTCACCTCGCGGCGCATCCAGGCGTCCACCCGGTCCGGATCCTTCTCCGAAGCGGGCCGGATCGCCATCTTCAAGGTGTAGCGCTGGCCTCCGCGCTCCATCAGGAAGACGAAGGCGAAGCCACCCACCCCCAACCGGCGGATGACACGGAAGTCGCGCACGCGGTGGCCCGCGCGCAGCTGGTCCGGGCGACGCGGTTTCCTCATGGCTGTGGGTCCCCTTCCTCTGGAAGCGGGCGGAATCTGCCCGGTGCGTCCTCTCCGTCCAACGCCACCTCCAGGTGCGAGGCACCCTCGGGAAGCACGCTGGTGAAGATGTGACGCAGTGCCTTCCTGTCCTGCGCTCCAGAGGCGAGGCCGGCGGGCCACTCCAGGAGAGAGCCGTCCGCGAGGCTGGCCCGTAGCCGCACCTGCACCAACCGCCACGGTGCAGCGCCTTCCCGGCCATTCCTTACAGAAATGGTGGCGAAGAAGCGCCGGCCCGTCCACAACACGGAGTCCACCCGCGCCCGGGTGGGCCCCGGGTCGCGCGCTACCTGGCGAGGCCGGGCGAGTGCCACTCGGGACGGCGGTGTGGTGAGCAGTTGGCGCGCCAGGTCCTGGGCGGCGTCCTCCTCGGTGGAGGGCTCGGCGCGGACCACACGCACCCGCACGTCCGTTTCCTCGCGCCGGGTGACGAGCGTGAAGCGGAGGGGCTCGATGCCGGCTCCGGCCTCGAGGGTGAGTGGCACCTGTTCGCCCTCGGCCAGGGAGGTGGAGGGGAGAAGCAGCCACGAGCCGGGACTCAACGGGACGAGCCGGATGCGGGCCTCGCCCACCGGGAGGCGTGGGGTGGAGGGCGGCAGCGGCGCTTCGAGCTGGAGGAGCGTGGGCACGCCGGCCGCCACGTGCAGCGCCAGGGGCGGTACCTCGCCAGGTCGCGCAGGGGCCACGAGCGTACGCGCGCGGAGCGAGGGCCCACCGGCCGGTTGCCGGGCGGCGACTGGGGCGGACACCAGGAGGAGCAGGAGGAGGAGCCAGGAACCGGAGCGCACGCGAGCCTCGACGAGCAGGCGTGCACGCTAGGAGCGGCCCGTTGCCGGGAGCAAGCACGAAACCACCTCCGCCGTCACCCCGAGGGAGGTGACTCGCGAGGACGTCCGGGGCGGGCACGCGGCCGGAGTGCTCGACCGCTGGAACCATCGGAAAAACCGAATGAATCCTCCCAGATTATCTCAACATCCTCATGGTCCCGCCTTCCGATGATTCCAGAGCACGAAAAGGCTCGGGAGGTGCGCATGAGGGTCAGCACGCAGGTGGGCCGCATGAACGTCCAGGACCCGTCCCAGGGCACGGGAGCCCGGGGGGTTGGCTCGACCTCGTTCCAGGCGCGTCTGGCGCCCGTGGCGGGCGGGCGCTCGTCCGTCCCGGAAGCAGGACCGACCGGGGCGGAGATCATCCAGCAGACCGCGCAGGAGATGCGCTCGCTGCTGCGCCTCCAGTACGAGCTCTCCCGGAGCACGACGTCCCTGGTCTCCAACATCCTGAAGACGCGGCACGAGACGGCGAAGAACTCGATCCAGAACATCCGCTGAGGAGCGGCCCCGGGGAGTGCTCCAGGAAGGGGACTATGCGTCGTTTCCTTGTGGCTTCGCCGCCAGGTCCTGGACCTCCGCTCGTTCGGTGGCCCTCTTCTTCTCTTCCCACTCCGCCAGCGAGGAGGCCACGGGATGGAGCGTGTGACGCTTCAGCCTCTTGTGGTGCACCGCGAAGTAGTACTCCCCGGCGATGGAGACGAACTCGAAGGGAGTGGCGGGGTGATTGTTCAGCCAGCCTTCTGCTTCCGCGCGGGTTGCGAAGGATGGCGCCGTGGGCGGTATTCCCCGCGCCACGAGCTCTTCGATGTAAGGCTCGATGACGGAGTCGCGTTCCAGGCCGCGAGCGTTGTCTTCGCGAGAGTACCAGGCCAGATGGTACTCATCCCCGATGAGGATGTCCGCCGGACTGGGGGGCTGCGCGAGTCCATTCAGCCAGGCCTCCGCCTCGGCGTGCGTCGGGAAATGGGCGATGGCGAGCGGAGCGTATTCGAGGCGGTGGAGTATGTAGTCCTCGCAAGCCTCGAGTTGTCCGGTGGCGGCGATGAAGTTGACCAGGTGGATGAGGACACTCGCGTACTGCTTCTCGGACGTCTCATCAAACGTCTTCAGCAGAAGCGTCATGACCTGTCGCGAGGTCGAATCCGGGCGCGCCTCGATGGCGGTACTCACCTGGGGACGTAGCGTGGGAGCGACTCCCTCGAGGTAGTCCTCGAACAGGTAGACCTGACCTGTGGAAGCAAGGAAGTCCCTGTACGCCTTCACCTGAATCCAGAGCCGTTGTTCTTCTTCCCTGCCGGCGAGCTCCGCTGCCTGGCGCTGGGATGAGGCAAGGCGCGCTGCTCTTGCCAGTGTTTCATGGATTCTCACCGGGTCATCTCCGAGATGGGAGGGGCCTCGCGCAACCCAGGGGAACTCTCCGCGACATACACGAGTGGCATCAGGAGCAGTAAGCCCCCGCCTGATGCGACAACGAAGGCGACTCCCGCGATGACGATGAGGGTGCCGGCGAGAAGTTCATCCCGGTGGGTCTTGATCCAATCCACCGCGGGCTCTATCGCATTGAACTCCGCCGCATGTTCTTCGGCCCAGTTGCCTCGCTTCCTCTTGCACAGGTCCGCCTGTTTCATGCAGTGCTCTGGACACCACCGCCATTTGGCATCACGCCAGGGCCGTTCCTTGGTGTTTTCATATCTCCAGTGGCCGACCTGGACCGGCCTGTTGCTCGCGAGGCAGTCCTGCTCGCACTGCTCTCTCCGGCCTTCGCAATACGCTTCCAGCCCTTCCGAGGAGACACGCACGAGGCCTCGATAGGCGCTCCTCGCGCTGGCGGTGGATGGGAACTTCGTCAGATCGAAGTTCTCGAGTGGTCTCCACTCATGCGTCACCTGTCCATCCGGCATTTCCTGGATGACGAGCACGTACTTGCCCAGATCAAGTGGGCTGGTGGGTTCCTGGGTGATGGGCCGTGTGGCACTACAGGAAACGAGCAGAAGACTGAGGAGCGACGCCACGAGTCGCTGGGCGAGCGTTCTGGTGGGAATGGCGAGCTCTCCGAGGGATGCTCCAGGCATCTCTCGATACCCGGCGAGGGGATGCGCATGTAGCGTGTGGTTTCGCCGGGAAGCAAGCGGATAGAGCGGCTCGCACTTCGAGTCTTGGAGAGCGCGACTCAGCGTCAGCCCATCTCCTGGCGCCTGTGCCGCAGGTCCTCCGCGAGCCCGGGTGGATCTCCCTCGCGCAGCGCCGCCAGCCCCGCCTCGAAGTCCGCGCGGGCCCCGGCCGTATCCCCCAATCTCATACGCAGCACGCCCCGGTCACGCAGCAGCTCCGCGTCCACCGGCTCGCCCTTCTGGGCGGCGAGCGCGTCCGTGATGTCCTTCACCGCCGCCTCCAGCCGGCCCAGCCTCGTGCGCGCCGAGGCCCGCTGGTGCAGCAGCCACGGATTGTCCGGGTCCTCCGCGAGCGCCAGCGTCCAATCCCTCTCCGCCTCCGCGTGCCGGCCAAGCACCTCCAGCGACTCGGCGCGCTTCATGTGGAGCACGAGCGCCTTGCGGAAGCCCACGGCCTCCAGTGCATCGAAGTCGGCCACGGCCTCCGCATGCCGGCCCAGCGCCGCCAGCGCCAGCGCACGGTGCAGGTGCGCCGAGGCATGGCCGGGTGCCATCTCCAGCACGCGCTCGTACCAGGGCAGTGCCTCCGCGGGCGCACTCCCCCAGATGCCGAGCGTCATCCCCATCTCCAGCAGCACGCGCGCCTGCCGCGGGTACGTCTCCGTGAGCTGGCGCATGCGCGAGAGCGCCTCCGTGTAGCGCCCGCTGCGCCGCAGCTTGTCCACCTTGCGCAGCAGCTCGGTGAGCTCCGGCGGCCACGCCTCGCGCCCGTTGCGCTCCGTCATCGTCTCCACTCCCGGGGGGCGAGGCGCCGCCGTTGTCGCCCCCACCCGATTCGCTATAGTCCCACGCTCAGGTCGAGGCCAGGGCCGTGCGCTCTTCCTCTCTCCGCGCCCCCCATGCCGTCGCCCGCTCGCGTCACCCGAAAAGCCTCGGAAGGTGAGGCACCCGCTCCCCGTCCGGGCCCCTCTCGTACCGTGGTCTGGTTGCGCCGGCTGCGCCCGGTGCACCGCTGGGTGGGCGTTCCGCTCACGCTCCTCATCCTCCTCAGCAGCCTGACAGGCCTCCTCCTGGGCTGGAAGAAGTACGTCGCCGTGCTCCAACCGCCCGTGCGGCACGGCGTCTCGCTCGAGGCCCGCGACTGGCAACCGCTCCACCTCCTCTCCTCGGCCGCGGAGGCGGGACTGCGCAACCACCTGGGCGCGGCTCCCGGTCCCATCGACCGGCTCGACGTGCGCCCCTCCAAGGGCGTGGCCAAGGTCCTCTTCCGCGAGGGCTTCTGGGAGGTGCAGGTGGACCTCACCACCGCCCGCGTCCTCTCGGTGGATCGCCGCGCCTCGGACTTCATCGAGACCCTCCATGACGGCTCCCTCCTCGGCGAGGCCTTCCGCGCCACGATGAGTACCCTGCTGGGACTCGGACTGTTGGTACTCTCCGTCTCGGGACTCTGGCTCTGGTGGGGCCCGAAGCGGGTCCGCCGCTCCACTCCTTCTCGTGACACCTGACACCATGCCTCAACCTCCTCGCGTCCGGCGCGCGCTCCTCTGGTCGTGCTCCCTCTC
Organism: Archangium sp.; assembly: GCF_057119385.1. Taxonomy (NCBI): domain Bacteria; kingdom Pseudomonadati; phylum Myxococcota; class Myxococcia; order Myxococcales; family Archangiaceae; genus Archangium; species Archangium sp. The sequence continues at coordinate 40,626 of NZ_DBNGVP010000116.1, forward strand.
CCTGCTGTGCCACGCCCTCCCCGCGGGGGCGCAGGAGCAGCCCTCCTCCGCTCCTCCTCCCGCCGAGGCCTCGCCCCCTCCGGAAGCCCAGGCCGTGTCCCCGGACGTCTCCGAGGACACCGCCGGTGAGACGCTGGTGACGTCCACCCGCCTCCCCAAGCCGCTCATGCCCGCCTCGCGCGTGGGCTCGGAGGTGACGTCCGAGGAGCTCTCCCGCCGTCCCGCGCGCTCCACCCCCGAGGCGCTCCTCGAGGAGGAGGGCGTCTTCCTCCAGCGCACCAACCACGCCGGTGGCCACCCCATCATCCGCGGTCTGCTCGGCCACCAGGTGCTCGTCCTCGTGGACGGTGTGCGCCTCAACAACGCCGTCACGCGCGCGGGTCCCAACCAGTACCTCAACACGGTGGACCCCTTCCTCGTGGACCGGCTGGAGATCGTCCGCGGCCCGTCCTCGGTGCTCTACGGCTCGGACGCCATCGGCGGCGTCGTCAACGTGCTCACCCTCACGCCGCGCTTCTCCTCCGAGGGCCAGACGCGCTTGCCCGCCAGCTTCCGGGCCCAGGCGGGCAGCGCGGACATGAGCCTCCAGGGCAGCCTGCGCCTGGGCGTGGAATTGCCGAACACGGCGGCGCTCGGCGTGGTGACGGGGCGGGACTTCAATGACTTGCGTGGCGGCGCGGACATCAGCGTGCAGCGCTACACGGGCTACACCGAGTACGACGCGGCGGTGAAGGCGCGCCAGCGGTTGTCTCCCGGTGCCATCCTCCAGGTGCAGTACCAGGCCGCGCGCCAGAGCGACGCGCCGCGCACGGACCGCTCGCTGCCCGGCGACTTCCGCGTCTTCTCCCTCCAGGAGCGCGACTTCCTGCACGGCCAGCTCACCCTGAGTGGCGCGGGGCCCTTCCACCGGGTGCGCGTGGACGCGAGCGCGCTGCGCCAGGGCGAGCGCACGGACCGCTTCCGCATCGCCCGCGACCGCATCGAGCGCGAGGACGCGAACGTGTGGACGCTCGGCCTGCGCGCCGAGGGCGAGCGGGGGCTCTCGTGGAACAACGCGAGCCTGCGCGTGGGGGCGGATGTCTTCCATGACAAGGTGACGGGGGCGGCCACGCGGGGCGCCATCCTCGTGCCGGGGGCCTTCGAGCCGCGGCCGGAGCTGGCGCGCTACCCGGGCTCGCCCACCGCGCTGGCCACGGGCCTCTTCGGCCTGTTGCAGATGGACCTGGGGGCGAGCGCGACGGGCCACGTGGGCGCGCGGGCGCAGCTCAATCGCACGCACCTGCCCGCGGATGACCGTCTGGCCTTGCAGTTCCCGGGCAGCCCGGTGCTGCCGGCCACGGATGCGCTGGCGCTGGGCGCGGCGGGCGAGCTGGGCTTCCAGCAGCGCGTCAGCGGCGACACGACGCTCTTCGCCAACCTGGCCACGGGGTTCCGCGCGCCCAACGTGGATGACTACCTGCGTCTGGGCGCCGAGGGCCCGGGCTTCGTGCTGCCCGCGCGCGACCTGGTCCCCGAGTTCTCCTACACGGGCGAGGTGGGCGGGCGCTTCCAGCGCGGCAACCTGGCGCGGGTGCAGGCCGTGTATGCCTATACGTTCATCGACAACCTGGTGACGGCGGTGCCCACCGTGTTCAATGGCGAGACGCACACGCCGGACGGGCTGGCGTACCTGGCGCGGACGAACGCGGACAACGCGCAGGTGCACGCGGTGGAGCTCTCCGGGCAGGTGCGGCCGGTGGCCTCGCTGACGTTGCTGGCGCAGGCCGCGTGGGTGTTCTCCTCGCAGAAGCGGTTGGATCCGCTCGAGCCCGCGGCGCCGGCCCGGACGGAGCCCTTCAACAAGTCCCCGCCGCTCAACGGGCTGGTGCGCGCCACGTGGGAGCCGGTGCACTTCGCCTTCGTGGAGGGCGTGTTCCAGTGGGCGGCCAACCAGGAGCGGCTGAGCGCGGCGGACCGCGAGGACATCCGCATCTGCCCCGAGTCGCCCGGCTGCCAGGGGACGCCCGGGTGGGCGGCGGTGCACCTGAGGGCCGGGGCCCGCTGGCGCTGGTTCACCACGACACTGGAGCTGCGCAACCTCACGGACGCCTCGTACCGCTTCCACGCCTCGGGTGTGGACGCGCCGGGCCGCTCGGTGACGCTCGCGCTGGAGGCAAGCCTGTGAAGTCCGTGAGACATTGGCTGGTGTGGGCCGTGATGCTGGGCGCCGTGGGGTGCAACGAGGGCGTGGGGGACCGCTGTGATGCGTCCACCGCGTGCCCCGAGGGCCTGGTGTGTTCCTTCCCGCCGCCGCCCCGGAGCGGGCCGGTGGAGAACCCCCAGGGCATCTGTGACTACCCGTTGAAGGCCGAGGGCGAGCCGTGCTCCCAGGCCGCCGAGTGCCAGACGGAGCTGACGTGCTCCAACCACTTCGAGCCGAACACGCGCTATGGCCGGTGCGTGCGCAAGCACGGCCTGGGTGAGGCGTGTTTCCAGAACCGCGACTGCGCCGCTGGCACGTGCAAGGGCGCGGACGAGGACGGGCTCGGCGGCACCTGCACGCCCTGAGGCTGCCGGGCGCGGTCTTCCAGAAGTCGTCCAGCTGTTGGACAAGTCTGGGAGAAAGCAGAAGGGGCCCGGGCTGTGTGGCCCGGACCCCTCTGTCACTTCAGCTGCGCGTGAGGCTTCAACTTACGGCGTGAGCTCCCACACGGAGCGGCCGAAGGTGGCGGCGCGCACCAGGCTCGAGTCCGGGAGGATCTCGACGTCCGTCACGTTCACCAGCGGCATGCCCGTGCCGAAGCGCGTCCAGGAAGCGCCCGCGTCGGTGGAGCGGTACACGCCCAGGTGCGTGGCGGCGTACAGCGTGGTGTTGCTGCCCGGGTCCACGGAGATCTGGTTCACCGGCACGCCCGCGGGCAGGCCGTTCTCGATGGCCGTGAAGGTGGCGCCGAAGTCCGTGGACTTCCAGGTGTGGGCCTTGGTCGCGTCCGGCGCCACCGACGTCACGTACAGCGTGTTGGGGTTGGTCGGGTCGAACGCGATGCTGCTGGTGCTCAGCCCGTTGTTGGGCAGCACGCCGGCCTGCGTCCAGCTGGTGCCGCCGTTGTTGGTGAGGAACACGCGGCCGCCGCTGGCGACGATGCCGATGATGCTCCCGTTGCTCTTGGCCGCGCCCACGCCGCGGATGAAGATGCCGGCGGGCAGACCGGTGGTGCCCAGCGCGCTCCACGAGCCCGCGAAGTTGGTGGACTTGTACACCTTGGTGTTCGAGTAGGTGAAGACGGTGTTGCCCGTCGGGTCTCCATCCCACTTGGCCAGCACGGTGTTGAAGGGCGCCGAGGAGCTGTTGTTGCTCTCGGTGATGCCGGTGCTCGCCGAGGCCCAGTTCAGGCCGCCGTCGGTGCTCTTGTAGATGCGGGCGTAGTACAGCGTGCCCAGCATCAGCTTGCCGTTGGTGGCGTGGATCTCACAGTCGAAGCCGTCGCCGCCGAGCTCCTGGTTGTACACGCTGGTGGAGCCCACGCGCACGCGGGTGCCGTTGTCCTGCAGGCCCGCGATGACGGCGTTGCGGTCCCCCCCCGAGCTGCCGATGTCGTAGATGAGGTGCGAGGCGATGCCCACGTTGAGCGCGTCGCTGAAGGTGGTGCCGCCATCCGCCGTGACGAACAGTCCGCCGTCGTTGCCCACGTACAGCTTGCCCGAGGAGTCGAAGGCCGCCGCGTGGAAGTCCGCGTGCACGTACGGCAGGCTGAACTGGCCCAGCCAGTTGCTCACCTGCGAGTAGGTGGAGCCGCCGTCCGTCGTCTTCGCCAGGTGCAGCGCGCCGCCGAAGTACACCAGGTTCGGGTTGGTCGGGTGCACGACGATCATCTGATCGTACCAGCCCTGGGTGTTGAAGAGGGCGCTGACGGTGCGCGCCTCGGTGTTGCCGTTGCTGTAGCGCTTGGCCGCCGCGCCGAGCGCCGTGAAGCTGGTGCCGCCGTTGGTGGACTTGAAGATGTCCGCCAGGTCGCCGCCCGGGTTGGAGGCGAGCACGTACACGGTGGTGGGGCTGGAGGGCGCGGTGGCCACCGTCATGCGCTCCAGGCCGGCCGTGGAGGTGACGCCCGTGGCGCGCGTCCAGGTGGCGCCGGCATCCGCCGTCACCCACACCTGGCCCTGCGAGTTGCCGCTGGTGGCCGAGGGCTCCGCCTCGAGCGTGACGACGAACTTCGTGCCGCCCGCGTGGGCGATGGACCAGCCGGACGGCGTCTCCGCGTAGCCGGTGGCCAGGCTCACCTGGCTCCAGGTGGCGCCCGCGTCCACCGAGCGGAAGATGCCCGCGTTGGTGGTGGCCAGCACGAGGTTGCTGTTGCCCGGCACCACCTGGATGTCGGTGATGGAGGTGGCGTTGCCCAGGTACACCGGGGCCATCCACGTGGCGCCGCCATCCGTGGACTTCACCAGGCCGATGCCCGTGCCGTCGAACGGATCACCCAGGCCGAGGTACAGGGTGTTGCTGTTGTTGGGGTCCATCTCCAGGGAGCCCACGGAGAGGCTGCCCAGCGTCTCGGTGATGGGCGCCCAGGTGGTGCCGCCGTTGGTGGACTTCCACACGCCGCCGCCCGAGAAGGCCGCGTAGAGCGTGGTGGTGCCCGGCACGGGGATGATGTTGCGCACGCGGCCCGCGTCCGTCCTGGTCAGCTTGTAGCTGCCGTTCTCCAGGTAGTCCGCCTTGGTGGGGCCGATGTTCACCCACGTGCTGCCCGTGGCGGCGACGGTGGCGTTCGGGTCCGTCACCGCGGTGATGGTGGAGGAGGTGCCCGGGAGCTGCGAGGCATAGCGCTCGCGCTCGATGCGCGCCGCCTCGTTCATGAACTTGCGGAACTGGAGGGACCAGGGGCCGTCCTTCTTCGCCTTCTTCTTCGCCGCCTTGCCGTAGGCCTCGTTGTACCACTGCTCCCGGAACTCCCGCCGGGCGTTGGCGTCGTCCCGATCATGATCCTCGGCCAGCGACGTCACGGGGGCGAGCGTCACGGCGATCGCCGCGGCCAACAACCGGCGCCAGTTCTTCTGAGAACGCATTCCACTGCTCCTTGGCTGGCCTGGAATTCCACCAAGCCGGGGGTTGCGGTTCTCTCATGGCCGCTAACTTCTTGGCAAGTGAGAGAACCGTGTCGCTGGAGAAGAGGGAAGATATTGGAAAATCCCTCTGGAACCAGGACCCCGGGTTTGACGGCTCGCTCACAGTGGGCTGCGGGGGGAGGCGGCTAACCGCGGGGCGTCCGGGTGTCGAGCCACGCCTGGATGCGGGAGCGCAGGGACTCGGTGCCGGGCTGCTGCAGGGAGCTGGCGGCCTTCTGGGCGAGCACCCGGGCCCGCGCGGGGTCCTTGTGGGCGTCCGCCAGCGCGCGGGCGAGGGCGAAGCGCGTCTCGGCGAGCTCCACGGGGGCCACGGTGTGCGTCTCGCGCAGCGTCAGGGCGCGCTCCAGCGGGACGAGCGCCTCGTTGGGGCGGCCCAGCTTCAAGAGGGCCTCGCCGCGGCCGGTGAGGGGCCCGGCCAGGTCGGGGTGCTGCGCGCCCAGGGCGTGCTCGCGCAGGCGCACCGCCCGGTCGAAGTGGCCCAGCGCCTCGGCGAGGTGCCCGGCGTCCACCAGCACCAGGCCCAGCGAGGTGCTCGGCCCGGCCACGTCCGGGTGCTCCGGCCCGCGCGCCAGCTCCGCGGCCTCCACCGCGCGCTGGAGCACCTGGCGCGCCTCGTCCGTCTTCCCGTCCCGCCACAGCGCGCCGCCCAGCGCGTCCAGCGCCATGGCGCGGAAGGCATGGCGCGGGGACAGCGCGCGGTCGACGATGGCGAAGCCCTGGCGCAGCGGCTCCAGCGCCTCGGCGTGCCGGCCCAGGGCGCTGAGCGTGGTGCCCAGGCTCACCAGCGAGCTGCCCACGCGCGGGTGCTCGGCGCCCAGCGCCGTGCGGAACGTCTCGTAGGCGCGCTGGTACACCGCGAGCGCCTCGGTGTGGCGCCCCTGGGTGGTGAGCGTGTTGCCCAGCCGGCGCAGCACCATGGCCACCTCCGGGCTGTCCGGCGAGGACACCTTCTCCAGCGCGGCGAGCGCGTGGCGGTGCGACGTCTCCGCCGCGCCCGAATCCCCCTGGGAGGCGTACACCAGTCCGTGCGCGCTCTCGAGTCCGGCCAGCAGGCGGCCCTCGCGTTTGGTGCGCACCAGCAGGGCGCGCGCCTGGCGGTACCAGTCATGGCCGTCCCGCACGCGCGTGACGTCATAGGCCACCAGCTGGGTGAGGGCCACCAGCGCCTCGGCGCGCACCTCGTCCAGCCGCACCTCGTCGGCCATCCACAGGGCCTCCTTGAGGGTGCGCTCGGCCTCGGAGTGGCCGAAGCCCGCCTGCAGCTGGCCCAGCTCCAGCATGGCCTCGGCCTCCAGCGGGTGGTAGCCCAGGGTGTGCGCCTCCCGGGCCACCGGGCCGGCCACCTCCAGGCCCGCGGGGAACTGGCCGGAGATGCGCAGCGCCCGGGCGCGCGCCAGCGCCGTGTGCAGCTCCTCCACCCGCGCGGCCACCTGGGGATTGCTGGGCGGCTCGCTGGAGGCGAGGGGATCCGCCGTGTCGCACGGGGAGAGCTCGGACAGGCCGCGCACGGCCTCCACGGCGCGCTCCACCACGCGGCCATCCGCCTCGGCGAGCACGTCCGTGAGGGCCTTGAGCTCCGAGCGGCGGCGCTCCAGGCAGGTGGTGCGCGCGGCGAGCACCTCCTCGGAGGCGTCGCCGCGCAGCTTCGTCGCCTCGCACGCGACGCGCTGGCCCTTCACCCACTGGGAGGCGTAGGCGTCGAGCGCGTCCTTCACGCCCTTCCAGGTGTCGGCCGCGTAGGGGGCGCCGGTGGCGAGGAAGGCGCGCTGCATGGCCTCCTGGCGGGGCGCGTCCCACACGCCGTCCATGCGCGCGGCCACTCCCTGGCAGAGGCCCTGGCGCTGGTGCCACTCGCCCACGGCGCCGGCCACCATGGCCACGAGGAAGGCGCCGGCCACGGCGACGAAGGCCTGGCGGCGGCGGCGGGCGCGCGGGTCGTCATGGAGCGCGTCCAGCAGCGCCTGCATGGAGACGTAGCGCTCCTGGGGGTGGACCTGGAGGCCCTTGAGGACGACGCGCCGCACCCAGTTGGGCACGCCCGGGTCGCGGGGCGGCGGACGCAGGCGGCCCTCGAGGGTGGCGCGGGCGAGCGCGGCGGCCCCGCTGCCGGCGAAGGCGTGCTCGCGGTAGAGGGCGTAGTAGAGCGTGGCGCAGAAGGCGAACTGGTCCGCGCGGGCGGTGACGGCCTCCTGGCGGTACTGCTCCGGGGCCATGTAGCCCGGGGTGCCCATGATGTGGCCGTGGCGCGTCACCGGGGTCTCGGGCGGCTCGCGTGTGTTCAGGCCGGCGAGCGAGTGGGGCTCGCCAGTGGTGGGCAGCTCGGCGCGGAGGATGTCCGCCAGGTCCACCGGGGCGTGCGCGCCGGGATGGCCGGTGCCCTGCTCACAGGCGAGGCCGAAGTCGAAGACGAGCACGCGCCCGTCGCGCCCCACCAGCACGTTGTCCGGCTTGAAGTCCCGGTGGACGAGCCCGGCGGCGTGCGCGGCCGCCAGTCCCCGGCCCGCCAGCGTGAGGGCCTCCACCACCTCGCGCCAGCCGCGCGGCTGCTCCTTGAGCCACTGCCGCAGCGTGTGGCCCTCCACCAGCTCCAGCGCGATGAAGACCTGGTCCCCGTACTCGCCGATGTCGTAGACGGGCAGCACGTTGGGGTGCGACAGGCGCGCCATGGCCTGCGCCTCGCGCATCAGCCGCATCCGCGCCTCGCCCCCGTCCAGCCCCTCGCCTCCGGGCAGCAGCAGCTTGATGGCCACCCGCCGGTTGAGCTGGGGATCGAACGCCGCGTACACCTCGCCCATGCCGCCGGAGCCCAGGCGCTCCAGCACGAGGTAGCGGCCCACGGAGGTGCCCCGGGGCAGGGGCTGCGCCTCGGGGGCGGAGGTGGGCAGGGGCGGAGGTGGGCCGACGACGCACGTGGGCTCGGTCTCGCCCTCGCACATGCGGGCGCGGGCGCGCACCAGCTCCTCTTCCAGCACCTCCGCGAAGTCGTGGGGGTCTCCCGGGCGGTCGTCCGGCTGCCGCTCACCCGCCGTTTCCGGTAGGGCGGCCTGTTGCTCCGGTTGGGACCGCTTCAGGCTCTCCACTGCTTCCCCCTGACGACGTCAGGCCCTCGTTGCGATACAGGGCCAGAATATTACAAACGTGAAAAAACAGAAAGAAAGTTGAACCACTTTTCCGAGGGACTTCGCTTCTACACCGCGATGCATCATGGCCCAAGGAGCGCACGGTGTCTTGCAGCCGGACAGGCGGGCCCCTGGAGGCTGGCGAGGGCCTGGAAGGCGGGGCGGAGGCCCCGGTGGACCCTACTTTTAACGAGAGGTTGCGCCGTTCGCTCGGGGCCGGGAAGAAGCGGGGCGGAGCCGGACAGCGGGTGAGGAGAATCGGGAATGGCGGTGCGAGGAGCGGAAGGGCAGCGGGAGAGCGGGTGGAGGTTCCTGCTGAGGGCGCTGGCGCATCGCAACTACCGGCTCTTCTTCATGGGGCAGAGCGTGTCGCTGGTGGGGACGTGGCTGACGCGGGTGGCGACGAGCTGGCTGGTGTACCGGCTGAGCGGCTCGGCGTGGCTGCTGGGGCTGGTGATGTTCCGCGGGCAGATACCGTCGTTGGTGCTGGCGCCGCTGGCGGGGGTGCTGGTGGACCGGTGGAACCGGCACCGGCTGCTGGTGGTGACGCAGGTGCTGGCGATGCTGCAGTCCTTCGCGCTGGCGGTGCTGGCGCTGACGGGAGTCATCGCGGTGTGGCACGTGGGGGTGCTGTGCCTGGTGCAGGGGTTGATCAACGCCTTCGACGTGCCGGGGCGGCAGGCCTTCGTGGTGGAGATGGTGGACGACCGGGCGGATCTGCCGAACGCCATTGCCCTCAACTCCTCCATGTTCAACGCGGCGCGGCTGCTGGGCCCGTCGGTGGCGGGAGGGCTGATTGCGTGGGTGGGGGAGGGGGGGTGCTTCCTGATTGATGGCTTCAGCTACCTGGCGGTGATCGCCTCGCTGCTGGCGATGCGGCTGACGCGGAAGCCGCGGGAGGAGCCACACGGGCAGGTGTGGAAGGAGCTGAAGGAGGGGTTCCGGTACGCGTACCAGTTCACGCCGATCCGAGCGCTGCTGGGGATGCTGGCGGTGATGAGCGTGATGGGGATGTCGTACACGGTGCTGATGCCGCTGATGGCGACGCGGGTGCTGGTGGGAGGCCCGTCGACGCTGGGGTTCCTGATGGCGGCCTCGGGATTGGGGGCGTTGGGAGGTGCGGGGTACCTGGCGTCGAGGAGGACGGTGAGGGGGTTCGGGAAGACGATTGTGCGGGCGGGGGCGCTGTTCGGAGCGGGGCTGGTGGCGTTCGCGGTGTCGAGGTGGATGGCGGTGTCGCTGGTGCTGCTGGTGGTGGTGGGGTTCGGGATGATGGTGATGATGGCGGCGAGCAACACGCTGCTGCAGACGATCGTCGAGGAGCGGATGAGGGGGAGGGTGATGAGCTTCTACGCGATGGCGCTGATAGGAACGGCGCCGTTCGGGAGCCTGCTGGCGGGGGCGCTGGCGGCGAGGATCGGAGCGCCAGCGACGATCGGAGTGGGAGGGGTGGTGTGCCTGGGAGTGGCGGGATGGTTCGGGGTGAAGCTACCGGCGCTGAGGGAGCGGGTGCGGCCCATCTACGAGCGGTTGGGCATCATCCCCGAGGTGGCGAACGGGATGCGCGAGGGCGCGAGCCGGATGGGACCGGCGAAGGACTGAGCCGCTGTGCCCATTTCCCACGCCTGGTCCCCAGACGCAGCGCGCGAGTGATTCTACCGCCAAGTAGACGAGGGCACATCGCATGGCCTGAGCCTCCCCGGGAACTGGCCCAGCCGCTCCTGGCAGAGGCTTTTTCGCATCGTGCGGACCGGGCCAAGCGCCGCAACGGCTCGATAGAGATAGATCTATTCACGCCGTGCGGGTTGAACTGACTCGATAACGGTGGAGCTTTCAGGACTCGCTGGCGAACTCCCGCAGGTGTTTTTCGCGTGCTATCGCGGACGAGACATCTGCACTGCGAAGACAGAAGGGTTGGCCGTTGGCGACCCACACGCTCGGTCCCCATCTTCGCGGGCTGGTGGTGCTACCCGGCCGCGTGAGTTGGGGGCGAGGAGAAAATAGCCCAGCCGCCCTTCACTGCTGGAACGGGCCTTGTGGGGTCCGCGATCCTGTCCGTGGGGGTCCTCCTCAACACCGTCTAAGACGCAGGATGTGTGCCTGGGTCACCAGCAGCACGGTTCACTGTTCTCGGCGCCCCGGATGTGGGTAAGGTCCCGCCCACTTAGGGGAGGGAGCCGTGTCTTCGATTCCGGACCATTCGTGGGATGGCCTGCTGCCGCCATGGGAAGGGCGGGACCCCACGACGAACGTCAACCGCTCGCCGTACCGCTGCAGCTGGCAGGACATCATCAACCGCTTCGCCACCTCCCCGAAGCGCATCGACATCCTTCTCGGCCTGCTTGGCTACCGCGCGCTTCTGCGCGAGCACGGGGTCACCGTCGGCTTCCAGTGGCTCACTGGGAGCTTCGTCGAGCGTATCAACCGCGAGCCCAACGACGTCGACGTCGTTACCTTCTTCCAGGTCCCAGCGGGATTCAGCGAGGAGGACGCCAATGCGCTCTTCAATCACGGACACAACAAGAAGACGTACTTCTGCGACCACTACCCCGTTCCGTTGAGCTATCCTGCGTCGCCCGACACGGACCCGACGGAGCACGGGGCGGTGCTCGTCGACAACACCACCTACTGGTACGGCTTGTTCTCCCACCGTCGCGACACGTACGCCTGGAAGGGGTTTCTCCGCCTGGAGCTCCTCCCCGCAGACTACGATGACCCGGCACGTGAGTTGCTAGAGACCATCAAGGCGCACTTGGTGAAGCAGCAGGAATTGGCATCGAAGTTGGCGAAGACTGAGGGCCCTGGGCCGTGAACAGCGCGACACGTAGACAGTTTCTGCAAGCAGAGCGCGCCGCGGCAGCGTCGTTGCTCGCGCGTCTTTCGCCTGCGCATTTCATTGAGCGCATCTCCCTTCAGTCGCGCCTCGAGAGCATCGATCAAGAACTCCAGGAGCTCGGCGCGTCGCAAGCGGACTCCCTTGAGCCTGCAAGCACCACGGTCTACTTCGATGGCGGCCCGGTTGTGAGTCAGCGTGCGATCGATGCCTCGTTCGCTGCGTCTGCCATCGCTCAGTTCCAGGGGCTGGTGGAGCTCGTTGGTGCCTCGCGCCGCCACGGCCCACTCGGGCGAGGAGGCGCGGTTCCCGGAGGCCGGGACTTCCGGTTACACATTACGGACATCGCGCGCGGCTCCTTCGGTTTCCACTTCGAGCAGCTTGAGGGGCGCGAGTCCGCCGAGGAGATGCGGGCTGCAGTCGATGAGACAACGGAGCTCATTGATGGGCTCCGAGCCGAAGAAGAGGAGTTCTACGAGCGGATCGCCGAGCTGGAGCCGCGCGTCCGGACCGCGCTGAATGATTTCGTCCAGGTGCTGTCCAGGAGTGAGGCGACGCTTCGGATGGAGAGCCGGACCCGCAAGCTCAAGCTCACCCAGGATGAATTGCACATAGCGAGCACGCGCCTTTCCGAAGGCGCGCCGAGCGTGGATGACGTGCCGCTAAGAGTGAAGTACCTGGGTGTCCTGGGCGAGTCGCGGCGCTTCGAGCTCCAGGACCTGGAGACCGGGTTCGTCTACAAGGGAAAGCTCGCCCCCGGGCTCGATGCGAAGATGTTGGCAGAGGTTGCTCCCGTCCTTATGGAGACGTGTACTGCCATGCTTCGCATCACGACAGTGGAGCGTCCCGGACGAGAATCGAAGGTCACGTACCAGCTTCTGTGGCTGCGTCCCGAACGCCTCGGCGAACCGGCCCCGTAACGGCGCTGACGCCCCCTCATCTTCGCTTCTTCCCATGGGCGAAGCGCCGTTTTCTTGGCGGATAGCGCGCTGGGTCTGCGGCGTCTTGTTCGGTGCGTTAGCTCTCACCCAACTCATGGAGTGGGGAACTTGAAAAGGCGTGTCCGGCGGCGCACTTGGGGGGTTGAGTAATGCTCTCGCCGTGAATGTTTGTCGTTCTCACCAACGGCCCGAGTCTGCGCCCTGGGGCCTCATGGAAAATGGGTAAGGTCGAACGGTTCCTGGGTTGAACCCCGTGGTTGGTCGGCGTGCGCCTCAGGGCAAGGACTCAGGCTCACTCGTGCTCCCATAAGTCGGTGAGCCTTCTGTGCTCGGGGCTGCCATCGTAGGCCTTGTCGGCCCGCCAGTATCTCCGCGCAATGGCCACGAGCTCTTCGGTCGAGGGGAGCATGCGGTCAAAGACAGAGCCGTTACCCATCCGTGTGCCGGGGCTCGGAGATCCGCGACTCCAGGCGCCACGGCTGTGACGCCGTGAGCTCCTCGTCATCGAGCAGGGCGAGCAGGTTTCCCTGGATGGTGTCGCAGATGGGATCCAGCGGCAGGTGGCTGAGGTTCTTGGGCGAGAAGGGATTCTCCAGCTCGACGGCGATCTGATCGATGGCGAGGAGCGGGTAGGCGACGAGCGCCGTCACCAGCCCCGGGAACCACCACGTCCCCACGACGGCGATGGGCAGGGCGAGCAGGTACAGGACGATGAAGCGCCGCAGCTTGGACGTATGAACCTGGGGCAGGGGCGTCTTGAGGATGCGCTCGCAGCCGCCCACGTGGTCGATGAGCTGGGCGCGCTCGCGGTCGACGGCGAGCAGGGAGACAGGGTCCATCTCTCCGTGGTCGACGGCCTCACGAATCAGGCCGGCGATGCCCATGGCGACGAACGTGGGCATGTGTTGCGCGCGGGCGATGCGCTCCACCGCGCGGTCATCCTCGAGCAGGGGGCGCAGCTCGGGCAGCTCGCGCTCGCCGCGCAGGCTGCGCCGGGACACGTGGCAGAAGGCGGCCGTCCAGCGCACGAAGCGCTCGCGCCACTCCGGGTCTTTCGAGCCATACGTGAGCCCCGCGATGGCCAGGTTGCGCGACTGGTTGACGATGCCGCCCCACAGCTTGCGCGCCTCCCACCAGCGCTCGTAACCGCTGTTGGTGCGCAGCACGAGCAGCAGCGCGAGGAAGGCGGCGGTGAACTGCACCGGACCGCTGCCCAGGGGTTGCCAGTCGAGCACCTCGTGCACGAGCCCGACGAGCAGCCCGTAGAGCCCGAAGCTGAGCACCCGCGGCATCACGAGCGGCGTCACCGTGCCATGCCAGGCGAGCGCGTCCCGCCAGAAGCGCCGGGCCCAGTGGGCCTGCTGGGCGGCCACCGGCGAAGGAGGCGGAGGCGAGGCCATGTTCGAACTCGAGGGCATCCGCACAGAGGTAGGTCCCCGTGGGAGCCGTGACAAGGACGGGGACGGACGAGCAACCGCCGGGTGCGGATTCCCGTGGACGGCCCCACCCATGGAGGAGAGGCTCGCGGCCATGACCAGCACAGGCATTCCCCCGGCTCCCTTGCCCGCCGACCAGGCGCTCCAGCGCCTGCGGGAGGGCAACCGCCGTTTCGTCCAGCACATCCGCATCCCGGACGCGGCGGGCGAGCGGGCCGCGCTGGCGGCCGGGCAGAGTCCGTTCGCCACCATCCTCTCGTGCTCGGACTCGCGGGTGCCGTCGGAGATCGTCTTCGATCAAGGCCTGGGAGACCTCTTCGTCATCCGCGTGGCGGGCAACGTGGTGGCGCCCTCGCTGGTGGGGAGCGTGGAGTTCGCGGCGGCGACGTTCGGCACGCGCCTGGTGGTGGTGATGGGGCACTCGCGCTGCGGCGCCATCCAGGCGACGCTGGACTTCATCCAGCACCGCGTGGAATCGCCCTCGGAGAACATCCACGACATCGTGGACCGGTGCCGGCCGGCGGTGGCGAGCGTGGTGCACGCGGCGGGTCCGAACGTGGACCGGGCGCGGCTGGTGCACGAGGCCGTGCGCGCCAACGTCCGGCAGTCCTGCTCCCACCTGCGCCACGGCAGCCGACTGCTCGAGCGGCTCATCCAGGAAGAGGGCCTGCTGGTCGTCGGCGCCGACTACTCGCTGGACACCGGCGATGTCGACTTCTTCGACGGCCTCGGGCGCTAGCCCTTGGTGGCTTCAATCACCGCCTGCGCCATCTTGAATTGTCTCAGGACGTTCAGCGCCCGGCTGGAGACCTCCAATCGAGAGTCCGGAGTGAGGCAGAAATCGGCATCGCGGTCCTTCCCCGTGATCTTGAGCCACCGGAACTCCGGTAGCGCGCGCCCAGGGTATAGCTCCTGGAACTCTGGCGACGTGCTCACTTCGACATCGTCCAGGCTGAAACCCACCAGACCTGCCTCTTCAATGGCCTTCGCGAGAGCGGAGGAGACGAGAAAGCAGGGGAAGACCTCCAGCAGTTCATCCCCCAGCCACCCCTCGAAGCGATGATGGAAGTGAGACACCTCTGGGGGATGAACCGACGTATTCATGAGGGTGTTCTCCCCCAGTTCCCCAGCGACTTCAGGAGACACCACCCACCGATCCCTGCTCATGGCGGCCTCCGTTCAATCTAAAGAGGGGGCTCGAACAGCCCACCAAATTGCTTGTCCAGTTGCGCTGCGAAGTCAGTCACTTGCTGCCTCGTTGGATTGAGGTGGGTGCGATAGAAATCGTTCCAGGCGCGTCGAAGCTTGCTGAGGTGAAGGTCTGGATTGATGGACTTCGGGACTCCACGGAGGTTCTTCAACGAGTGAATCTCCGCCTCCGTGAACAGCCCTGGGTACTTCTTGAGCACTTGTTGCTCAATGGAATGATGTACGAGGACCTTGCCGCGCAAGCCAGGATGCGCTTCGAAGAACGTCTCTCGATAGTTCGTTGATGCGACGGTCGTGTCCGTACGGCCAGCGTCCCCCGGAGCATCACCACTTCCGGCCATCATCGCGACCGCCGTGGATGCCAGGGTGATGACGAGGTTGCCCTCTACGACGGCCACCTCGCTGATCTGGCCTGCCCTCGCCAGCCGGATGCCCACCTGGGAGGCCCCGAGTGCCGCCACCTCCGGGAAGTGAGGCAGCATCGACAGCCGCGAGGCCAGCCACGCGGCCCCTCCGGTCATGCCATGGCTCACCGCCACCGTGACCGAGAGGATCAGGACGCGCGCGATTCCCGGTCCCACCGCGCGTCCGAAGCGCTGGCTCGCATCCTCCAACTCCTCGACGGTGGTGGCCCGGTCGGTGGCTCGTTTCAGCTCCCTGCTCGCTTTCATCACGTCCAGGAAGGTTTCCACTCCCAGGTACACCAGCATCATCGCCGACACGAGCGCCGCCGCCTTGGTGAAGACCGGCTCGGGATTCGCCGCCAGGGCCACCCAGGTCACCAGCCCCGTGGCGATGACCGTGTAGAAGAGGTGGGGGGCCAGGGTGTCCTCCACCGCCCTGGCGATGCTCTGGCGCATGGGCTCCAGCGACAGCCCCAGGGCGACTCCCAGCTTGTCCCACTCACCCAGGCTCTTCACATCATGGAGCCGCGACAGGCACTGTTCCCCGCGCTGGCCCGCCTTGCACACGCCTCCGAAGCTCTTGCGCAGCAGGTGCTCCGAACGCTCGTCCGCGTTGTTACCTGGATAGGAGGCGCGCACCAGCCTTCCTGGCTGGGAGGGAAGGAGGGTCAGAGGGGTCTCCAGCACCAGCCGCGTCAGCGCCTCCTCGAAATCAATCTCGTCCACTCGCATGGACGCATTGACGGTGCGCGGCTTGTACTCCAGTGGAGCCCCCTCACCCGTCTCGAGGCGTACCACGCGCGGCGTGGCGCACGCGATGCACAGCGCCAGCAACAGGTGAGTCACGGCCAGACGTGGTGTCACAGGACCCCCTCCAGAGCGCGGAGGTTTCCAGCCTACGGGAGAACATCATCGCGGAGACGATGATGTGTGCTCCGGGCCAAGGGGAACGCGGATTCCCCGCACCGGCCCACCCGCACCGGGCGTGGAAACGTGCCCGCCCGCCCGCTTCCACGAACTCCACACGCGTCCTCGCCGGGGTAGGCTGCGCGCCCCATCACGCCAGACCGACGAGGAACCGCGGTGAACCGATTGAGCCTCCGTTGTCTCGCGCTCCTGCTGACGAGCGCGTTGCCCCTCTCCGCCCGCGCGCAGGCGCCGGCCCCCACGCCCGCCCTGGCCGCGCAGCCCGCGAAGGACGCGGCCAGGCCCGAGGAGAAGAAGCCCGAGGAGAAGTGGGACGTGAACGCGCCCGGCTTCCCCGCCACCCAGGTGGAGCTCGACGTCACCGAGGGCACGTGGATGAGCCTGGACGTCAGCCCCAAGGGCGACGAGCTCGTCTTCGATCTCCTGGGCGATCTCTACACGCTGCCCATCGGCGGCGGCGAGGCGAAGGTGCTCACCAGCGGCGTCGCCTGGGACATGCAGCCGCGCTACAGCCCGGATGGGAAGTCCATCGCCTTCACGAGCGACCGTGGCGGCGGGGACAACATCTGGGTGGTGAAGCGCGACGGCTCGGAGCCCACGGCGGTGACGCAGGAGAAGTTCCGCCTGCTCAACAGCCCCGCGTGGTCTCCGGACGGGCAGTACCTCATCGCGCGCAAGCACTTCACCTCGCGGCGCTCGCTGGGCGCGGGGGAAATCTGGATGTACCACCGCTCGGGCGGTGACGGCGTGCAGCTCACCGAGCGTCCGAATGATCAGAAGGACGTGGGCGAGCCGGTGTTCTCTCCGGACGGCCGGTATGTCTATTACAGCCAGGACATCACGCCCGGGAAGGTGTTCGAGTACAACAAGGACCCGAACGGCGAAATCTACGTCATCCAGCGGCTGGACCTGGACACGCGGGAGACGGAGCGCTTCATCACGGGCCCGGGCGGCTCCATCCGTCCCACGCCGTCGCCGGACGGCAAGTCGCTGGCCTTCGTCCGCCGGGTGCGCGGGAAGACGACGCTCTACGTGGCGGACCTGGTGACCGGTGCCGAGCGGCCCCTCTTCGACGGGCTCGAGCGGGACATGCAGGAGACGTGGGCCATCCACGGCGTGTACCCGGTGATGGCGTGGACGCCGGACAACAAGTCGGTGGTGTTCTGGGCGGGCGGCAAGCTGCATCGGATTGACGTGGCGACGAAGAAGGTGACGCCGATTCCCTTCCGCGTGCGCGGCACCCGGGCGATCCACGAGGCGTTGCGCTTCCCGCAGTCGGTGGCGCCCGAGAAGTTCAACGTGAAGATGCTGCGCTGGGTGCAGGTGTCTCCGAAGGGGGACAAGGTGGTGTACCAGGCGCTGGGGCACCTGTACGTGCGCGAGCTGCCGAACGGCACGCCGAAGCGGCTGACGAAGCAGACGGAGCACACGGAGATGTACCCGTCGTTCTCGCGGGACGGGAAGAGCATCGTCTACACGACGTGGGACGACGAGAAGCTGGGCACGGTGCGGGTGGTGCCGGTGACGGGCGGCGAGGGCAGGGTGGTGAGCACGAAGCCGGGGCACTACGTGGAGCCGGCGCTGTCTCCGGACGGGCGCTTCCTCGTGTACCGGGCGGTGGGGGGAGGCCATCTGCGCTCGGCGCTGTACGGCCGGGAGCAGGGGCTGTTCGTGATGCCGGCGGCGGGAGGCACGGCGAAGCGGCTGGTGAAGGACGGAGTGCAGCCGCACTTCGGGGCGGGCTCGGAGCGGGTGTTCTTCCTGACGGTGGAGCAGCGGGAGAAGGACGACGAGCGGGCGCTGAAGAGCATCCGGCTGGACGGGACGGAGCCGCGCACGCACCTGACGAGCGACGAGGCGACGGAGTACCGGGTGTCGCCGGACGAGCAGTGGCTGGCGTTCCGGGAGAACTTCAACGCGTTCATCATGCCGCTGCCGCGCGGGGCGAAGGGCGCGGTGGCGAGCCCCGAGGGCAAGGCGTTGCCGGTGGCGAAGGTGTCGCGGGATGCGGGCGAGTGGCTGCACTGGTCGGGGGATGGGAAGCGGCTGCACTGGGCGCTGGGGCCGGAGCTGTACACGCGCGAGCTGAAGGACAGCTTCCGCTTCCAGGAGGGAGCGCCGGAGAAGCTGCCGGAGACGCCGGAGACGGGGTTGGACATCGGCTTCCAGGTGAAGACGGACGTGCCGGAGGGGACGGTGGCGCTGGTGGGCGGCCGCGTCATCACGATGAAGGGTGACGAGGTGCTGGAGGACGGCGTGGTGGTGGTGAAGGGCAGCCGCATCGTGGCGGTGGGCCCGAGGGGCCGGGTGGCGGTGCCGGCGGGGGCGAAGGTGGTGGACGTGCGTGGGAAGACGGTGATGCCGGGCCTCGTGGACGTGCACTGGCACGGGGTGATGTCGGACGAGGGCATGCTGCCGGAGCAGAACTGGAAGCTGCTGTCCTCGCTGGCGTTCGGCGTGACGACGGTGCACGACCCGTCGAACGACGCGGGCGCCATCTTCGCGACGAGCGAGCGGGTGAAGTCCGGCGCCATGGTGGGGCCGCGGGTGTTCTCGACGGGCAACATCCTGTACGGCGCGGCGGGTGTGTCCCGGGTGCCCATCGAGACGGTGGAGGACGCGCGCTCGCACCTGAAGCGGCTGAAGGCGGTGGGGGCGTTCAGCGTGAAGAGCTACAACCAGCCGCGGAGGGATCAGCGGCAGAAGGTGCTCCAGGCGGCGCGCGAGCTGGAGATGATGGTGGTGCCGGAGGGCGGCTCGCTCTTCCAGCACAACATGACGATGGTGGTGGATGGGCACACGGGCATCGAGCACTCGATTCCGGTGGAGAAGGCGTACGCGGACGTGCAGCAGCTGTGGAGCCGGAGCGGGACGGGCTACACGCCGACGCTGATCGTCGCGTACGGAGGCGTGTGGGGTGAGAACTACTGGTACCAGAAGACGAACGTCTGGGACGACAAGCGGCTGCTGGCGTTCGTGCCGAGGCGGGTGGTGGACGAACGGAGCCGCCGGCCGGTGATGGCGCCGGAGGACGAGTTCAACCACTTCCAGATCGCCCGGGTGACGAAGGAGCTGAACGACAAGGGCGTGAGCGTGCAGCTGGGAGCGCACGGGCAGCGCGAGGGCCTGGGGGCGCACTGGGAGCTGTGGATGTTCGGGCAGGGCGGGATGAAGCCGATGCAGGCGCTGAGGGCGGCGACGCTGTCGGGAGCGCACTACCTGGGGCTGGACGGGGACATCGGCTCGCTGGAGGAGGGGAAGCTGGCGGACCTGCTGGTGCTGGAGAAGAACCCGCTGGAGGACCTGCGCCACAGCACGAGCATCCAGTACACGATGGTGGGCGGACGCCTGTACGACTCGCTGACGTTGAACGAGGTGGGGGGGAGCGCGCGGAAGCGCGAGCCGCTCTTCTTCGAGCGGGAGGGCCAGGAGGCGTGGGGCCCGGCGACGACGGTGAGCACGCACGAGGACTGAGGAAGCCCACCGCGAGAACCACCGCGGCACAGAAGCACGAAGGAGAGGGGGGACCGCGTCAATCTCCCCTCGCCCTCCGGGAGAGGGACGGGGTGAGGGTGCCACGCATCCCAGGTTGCCCCCGTGCCACGCCCCCTCTCCCTCTGGGAGAGGGTTGGGGTGAGGGTCATCGATCAATGTGACCCCACCCCGCCCCCATTCACCGCTCCCCAGGAACCACGGCCGTCCCCTCCACGGAAGGCGCGTGGGAGATCCGGATGGGAGGCACATCCACGAGCGCCCCGTTCTTCTTCACGCGGGAGCCGAGGATGACCTGGAAGGGAGGCTCGTCGATGACGGGAGCGGCGCCGTAGACGACGAAGTGCGTGTCCCCGTTGAACACGACGTCGGACTGTCCCTCGCGGACGAACTCCCCGGCCGAGAGCGGGAATCCGCCCGGAGAAGCGAGGGAACCATCGGCGCGCACGAAGTTGCCGCGAACGGAGATGTGGTTCGGGCTCGATTGAGTCCACGAGGCGAGGACGCGCGAGCCATCGTAGGAGAGGGCGGCAAGGAAGTCGGTGTCCGCGCTGGTGGCGATGGGGAACCCATCGGAATCGGGCACGGAGCCATTTGCCTTCACGAGCGTGCCGAAGATGTCCGGGTTGTCGCGGCGCGTGTCGGTCCAGGCGACGACGAAGCCCTGCTTCGTGGCGACGACATCCGGCCGGGTCTGCTCACCGGGAGCGTCGGAGAGCAGGAGGCCCTCCGGGTCGAGCACGGTGCCATCGGTCTTCACGCGGGCGGCGATGATCTTCTGGGAGCCGGCGCGCGCGGCGCTCCAGGCGACGAGGAAGCGGTCATGTCCCCAGGCGGCGGAGATGCCGAAGGGGGCGATGGACGGTGCGGGAGACGCGATGAGGATTTCCCGAGTCCCGAGGCCATGGTCATCGGTCTCGAGGAGGACGCCGCGGATGGTGCGGGGGTCGGCGAAGTCGGGCCAGGCGACGAGACACTTGCGCCAGCCGCAGGCGATGGCCGGAGCGGGAGCGGGGCTGCCGAAGATATCGGCGAGGGGCAGGACGGGAGGCTCCACGGTGCCGTCGCGATTCACCCGGACGAGGTACAGGGTGCGCTGGCCCTGCCAGACGACGAGGAATTGCCTGCCGTCGTAGGCGACGGCGGGGTTGCCGGTCTCGACGGTGGGCTCGAGGTCGAGGCGGATGGCCTCGGGGTCGAGCAGCTCGCCGTGCGGGGAGACGCGAGCGGCGAAGAGCTGGCCAGGCCGGCCGGAGTCACGCCAGACGGTGAGGAATTGCCGTCCATCCGTGGCGAGCACCGGGGTGGAGGCGAAGGTGGGCGTGGACCAGGTGGGAAAGACGCGCTGCCCGCCATGGGAGTCGCGCAGGGCGGAGACGGAGCCCTCCTCGCGCGAGTCCTCTCCTCGCGGCTCGGGCGCGACGCCGCACGCGGCGAGCACGAGCGCTCCCAACACGAACCACTTCCAGCCCCGGCGTGGGGCCTGCATCTCGGACGACATGGGAAACCCCCCTCGAGAGAACGACGGGGGCAAGGTTCGTCTCGGGCGCGAGGGGAACAACATCCCCGAGGTGAGGCGCGAGCGCCGGTTGGAAGACGGTGCCAGGGACGCGGGGTGCTCGCCTGCCTGGAGGGGGCGCCAGCACCCGGTGGGCGTGGACACCCCGTCAGACGATGGCGGCTGCGGGGCGCATGCACAAGCTCGCGGGGCCCGTGGGGACGCGGGAGGGAGAGGCGGTGCTGTTGCCGAGGGCGGAGGGAGCGGCGGACGTGGGCCGCGGACCGGTCCCCGTGCCTCCCAACTCCGCCCTGCTGCTCCGGTTCGTCCGCTGACCCCAGGAGCCCGATTTCCCCTCTCCCGCCGGGAGAGGGACGGGGTGAGGGTATCCGGCCCCGGGTTCCCACTCGGGCCGTGTCCCTGTCTCAGAACCCGAGGCTCTCGATGAAGGGAGCGATCTCCTCGGCCATCTTGGCGTGGGACTCGTTGGTGGGGTGCCAGTCCTCGCCGTAGGGGTCGCCGACGATGGGGGTATAGGCGAAGTAGAAGACGTTGGGGTCTCCGAGGGACTCGACCATCTGGGAGACGTAGGCCTTCATCTTGGTCCAGTGCTGTCGGCCGGCGGGGTAGTTGTCGTTCATCATGGGGCCCACGGAGCAGATGATCTTCGCGTCCGGGTAGTACTCGCGCAGCTGCTGGACGAAGGAGGCGTAGGCGGCCTTGAACTCCTCGGCGGGCGGGGCGGTCGGGAGCTTGTCCTCGCCGAGCACGTTGAAGTCGTTGTTGCCCAGGTTGATGACGATGACGTCGGGGACGTAGTACGCCGGGTTCCAGAGGGGCTTCTCCTCGTCCGGGTACATGCGCGTGTAGAGGTAGGGGAAGGCCCTGCCCACGGTGGAGCCATCGAGGTTGCGGTAGACGCCGGTGCCGGAGATGCAGGTGGTGACGGTCTCGGCCTTGAACCGGCGGCCGAGGATGGAGCCGTAGGCCTGGGAGATGTCCTCGTTCTTCGAGTGGTAGCCGGTGTTGGGCTCGGTATAGGTGGGGGCGTAGATGTCCACCTCGTTGCCGTAGCCGCAGGTGATGGAGTCGCCGATGAACTCGAACTTCTTCTCGGGCCAGGGGGGCGGATCCAACAGGACGCCCTGGAGGCTGACGCCGAGGAAGGTCACCTTGCCGGCATAGGGCTCGGTGCGCTTGACGATTTCGACGAGGTGCTCGCCGCGGGGGAGGTTGCGGGCGCCGCGCAGCAGGTTGCGACCGGGCTTGAGCTGGACCTTGGCCGCTGTTTTCCCGTCGACGATGACGTTGACCCAGTTGGTGTGCTCGTCGCCGCCGGTGCCATGGTCCTGGAAGGCCACGTCCACGCCGGTGCAGTTGCACCGGAAGCGGACGGTGACACCCGAATGGGCATACGTGGGGCCATTCTCGGTGGACCAGTCCATGCGGCCGATGTGCTGCAACTGCTTGTCATCGGGGGCGAAGTCGAACCAGGGGTCGAAGGGCTCGCAGCCGGCCATGAAGAGGACGGGCAGCAGCCAGGACAGGTGGAATCGGCTCATGTGTAGCTCCTCCGGGGCGGCGAGTATGGCCCGGTGCGAGCACGGCGTCACTCGCGCGCGCCTGACCCTCCAGCGGGCAGGTGCAGGAATTGCGTGGGGGTGGAGCGGACGCAGCATTTGCGCTGTGCGTACGGGGCCTTCCGAGGGAGCGGGGGTGGGAACGGCCATTGCACCAGGGAGGGGAGACCCGACCTGGAGTGGAACCATGAACAAGATTCAGCGAATCCTCGTGCCGGTGGACTTCTCGGAGACGTCGAAGCGTGCGCTCGAGTACGCGCACCAGTTCATCAGCCGATTCGACGCGAAGCTGGACGTGCTGCACGTGTGGAGGCCGTCGGAGTACGCGGGGGACGAGATGGTGGTGCTGACGCGCAGCGAGCCGGAGCTGACGCTGTCCACGTACCTGCGCAACCACGCGGACCAGCAGTTGACGGCGTTCCTGAAGGACGTGCCGCACTCGAAGCAGATGTTGGAGGCGGGCGAGCCGGCGCACGTCATCACCCGGGTGGCGGAGGAGGGCGGGTATGACCTCATCATCATGGGCACGCACGGGCGCACGGGCCTGTCGCACCTGATGATGGGGAGCGTGGCGGAGAAGGTGGTGCGGCTGGCGCCCTGCCCGGTGCTGACGTACCGGGTGCCGGCGGAGAAGAAGTAGGCCGGTTTGGAGGATGGTGCCCGCCTGGGGTAGCAAGGACCGGGCATGGATGAAGAAAGCATCGTCCTGGCGGTGGTGTTCCTGCTCGGGCTGGGCCTTTTGGCGGCCGGAGTGGGGAACCTGTGGTGGAGCAGGGCCCGGCTCGCGAGGCTGCGAGGCACGCCGAGGAGCCGGGTGATGGAGGCGCGGCCGGGCACCACGGTGAAGGTGGTGGGCCGGCTGGGCGCGAGGAAGCCGGTGCGTGCGCCGCTCGCGGACGTGGACTGTGCGTACTACCAGTTGCGCGTGGACGAGCGGGATGGCGAGAACTCGAGCACGCTCTTCCACGAGACGGAATACGCGGAGGGCTGGGAGTTGGAGGACGAGTTCGGCCGCATCGGGCTCGAGCCTGGCGGGGCGTCGCTGGTGGGGATGAAGGTGCGCGAGTACACGCCCGGGAGTCTCTTCAACGGCTACGAGGTGCCGTCGCACGTGCTGTCACGCTACGTGTACACGGAGACGGGGCGTGGGGACGTGGGGGCGGGCACGCGCCTGCGCGAGGAGCGGTTGGAGGTGGGGGCGAGCGTGGTGGTGATGGGGCAGGTGGCGTTGGGAGAGCGGGGGCCGGTGCTGGTGGGCGGGGAGCGGCTGGAGGTGTTCCAGGGCACGGAGCGGGAGGTGCTGGGGCAGAAGGACTTCCAGCTCATCGCGTGGCTGATGGTGGTGGGAGGGGTGCTGCTGTGCCTGGCGGGGGGCGCGGCGATGTTCGAGGAGCCGGAACCCGTACCGGTGGTGAAGGACGAGCCGCTGAGACCCGTCGCCCCGGTGCGAGCCGGGGAGAGGCGCGAGTAGCGCGGGAATACCGAGGCGCTTGCGAGGAAGCGCTGGCGGAACGAGAGTGCAGGCCCCCTCTCCTCCCGGAGTCACGACGTGCCCTCGTTCCTCCCGCTGTCCGCCGCGTTGTTGTCCCTGCTCACCGCCGCGCCGAAGACGCCGGCCCCGGCTCCCGCGGCCGTGACGGGCCCCTCGCCGCAGGTGGCGGAGCGGCTCATTGGCGCGGCGCTCACCGAGGGCCACGCGTACGCGCGGCTGGCGGAGCTGACGGATGGGATTGGACCGCGGCTGTCGGGGACGGAGGGGGAGAAGGCGGCGGTGCAGTGGGCGAAGCGGAGCTTCGAGGCGGACGGGGTGAAGGTGTGGCTGGAGCCGGTGAAGGTGCCGCGCTGGGTGCGAGGGGAGGAGAGCGGGCGGGTACTGGGGACGGAGCGTTACCGGGAGCACCCGTTGGCGCTGATGGCGCTGGGCGGGAGCGTGGGGACGGCGCCGGAGGGGGTGACGGCCGAGGTTGTCGAGGTGCGCTCGCTGGAGGAGGTGGCGGCGCTGGGGGAGAAGGTGAAGGGGAAGGTGGTGCTGTTCAACCACTCGATGGCGGTGGCGGCGGACTACGGGAAGGCGGCGGCGCTGCGGACGCGGGGAGCGTCGGTGGCGGGGAAGGCGGGGGCGGTGGGGATGCTGGTGCGCTCGCTGGCGACGGCGACGCTGCGCTCGCCGCACACGGGGGCGATGCGTTACGACGAGGACGGGCCGAGGATTCCGGCGGCGGCGGTGTCGGTGGAGGACGCGGAGCTGCTGCACCGGCTGCTGGCGAGCGGGCCGGTGAAGGTGGAGCTGAAGCTGGGGTGCCAGACGCTGCCGGACGTGGACTCCTTCAACGTGGTGGCGGAGGTGCCGGGGCGGGAGAAGCCGAAGGAGGTGGTGCTGTTGGGGGCGCACCTGGACTCGTGGGACGTGGGGACGGGGGCGCACGATGACGGCGCGGGGGTGGTGATGGTGATGGAGGCGGCGAGGCTGATTGGGAAGCTGAAGCCGGCGCCGAGGAGGACGGTGCGGGTGGTGCTGTTCGCGAACGAGGAGAACGGGCTGAAGGGAGGGAGGGCGTACGCGGAGGCGCATGCGGGGGAGCTGGCCAACCACGTGGCGGCGATGGAGATGGACGCGGGGGGCTTCAAGCCGGTGGGGGTGGCGCTGCGAGCGGGCCCGGGAGGAGCGGAGCTGGTGAGCCCGTGGCTGAAGCCGCTGGAGGCGCTGGGGGCGGCGAACATGCTGCAGGGGGATGCGGGGGGAGCGGACATCTCACCGTTGATGCCGGCGCGGGTGCCGTTCGTGGGGGTGAGGGTGGACAGCAGCCGGTACTTCGACGTGCACCACTCGGAGGCGGACACGCTGGACAAGGTGGATCCGAAGGAACTGGCGCAGGCGACGGCGGCGGTGGCGTGGGTGAGCTACGTGCTGGCGGAGGTGCCGGGGGTGCTGCCGCGTCCGGAGGCCCCGCCGGCCGAGGCGCCGAAGCCGGCTGTGGCCCCCGTGAGCCCCAAGTCCAACTGAGCCCAATCTCCCCTCGCCCTCCGGGAGAGGAGCCCCCCGTCGTTCAAAGGGGGGGCAAGCCCCCCGGGGTGAGGGTATCGAGCCCCGAGGGTTCGCATCCAAGTCGCCGAGAGAAGACCATGAGCAACGAAGCGGACCCGGAGGATCGCCGGACGCCGAGAGAGAGCCGGCTGAAGCAGGAGCACCGCGACTCCATCCTGAGCGCACTGAAACAGGTGCACGAGCGTGTGCACGAGGCGCAACCCGAGGGCTCGAGCCCCAAGTTGTCACAGGGCTGGGTGGACCGGAGAAGACTGCTGCTGGTGGACCTGGCGTTGCACCTGTGTGAGGAGGCGGTGAAGGGGGAGACGGTGGGGACGAGGGAGTTGGCGGAGAAGGTGCACTCGGTGCTGTACGTGGCGAAGGACCTGGCGCCGGGGCACGCATTGGAGAAGGCAGCGGAGCTGGTGCTCGAGGCGCTCGGGGAAGGGGACCCGGACGCGCACGTGGATTGAAGAGCTCAGAACCCCGGAGGCTTGCGAAACGCTCCGGTGACATGGGCGAGGGACTCGGAGAGGGCGAGCAACTCCTCATCGAGCCACCTTCGCCCCACCACCTGGATGCCCAGCGGAAGCGGTGAGTCCACCAACTGCGTGAGCGGCAGGACGACCACGGGGTGGCCGGTGAGGTTGAACACGGAAGTGAACCCGGCGGTACCCGCCATATAGGGGACACGCTGGTCATCGACTTCAATCCACTCGCCGCTGGGCCTGTGGGTGAACGCTTGCCCGACGGAGACGGGACACAGCCACGCATCCCAATCGGACAGGAAGGATTCGACCTGTCCGGTGAATCGGTCGCGGATGGCGAGGGCCTCGATGTACTCGGGCATTTCAATCTGCATTCCGCGGATGACGCCGCGGTTGAGGGTGGCCTCGCCGCGCATGGCGTTGAAGCGGACGCTGATGGCGAAGCGGAACAGGAAGGGCATCTCGGAGCCGATCTCCGCGCCGAGCACGCGGCCCCAGACTTCCCACAGCTCGTCGTAGTTGATGTCCTTGGGAGCGGCGCGCTCCACGCGGCAGCCGAGCCCCTCCAGGGTGCGCGCGAGCTTCTCCATCGCGGTGCGCGTCTCCCGGGTGACGGGCAATCCACCGAAATCATCCGTCCAGGCGATGCGGTAATGCCGGGGCTCGCGCGGGGGCACGTCGCGCACGGGCAGGGGAGGCACATCGAAGTCCTCATCATCCGGCCCGGCGAGCAGCTTGAGCCCGAGCCTCAAGTCCTCCACACAGCGAGCGAGCGGCCCGGCGGCGCCCTCATACCGCACCCCGCGAGGCCGGCCAGGCAAGGGCGGAATGTGCCCGGAGATGGGGACGCGGTGCTCGGTGGGCTTGAAGCCGAACACGCCGCAGTAGTGCGAGGGCACACGGATGGAGCCACCGAGGTCACTGCCCACCTCGAAGGGAGACATGCCGGCGGCCACGGCTGCCGCGCCACCGCCGGTACTGCCCCCGGGAGTGCGAGACTCGTCCCACGGATTGCTGGCGCGGCCGAACAGGTGCCCACTGGTCTGCAAATCCAACGTGAGGGTGGGCAGGTTCGACTTGCCCAGGAGGATGCCGCCGGCGGCCTTGAGGCGGGCCACCACGGTGGCGTCATGAGAGGGGATGTGGTGGCGCAGCCGCTTGTAGCTGCTGGTGGTGCGCACCCCGGCGGTCATGAACGAGTCCTTGATGGTGATGGGGACGCCATGGAGGGGGCCCCAGGACTCGCCGCGGGCGGTGGCCTCATCGGCCTGGAGGGCGCGCGCGCGGGCGCGCTCCTCGTCGAGCGTGATGAGGGCGTTGAGCCGGGCGTTGTGCCGGGCCACCTGGGCGAGGTGGACCTCCAGCAGTTCCCGGGCCGACACCTCGCGAGCGCGCACCAGGGCCGCGAGGCGGTGGGCCGGAAGGAAGTTGAGCTCCTGCATAAGGCGCCGTCCTCCGCGCACTGTGCGCTGCGTCGTGGACTTCAAAAGCTAGACACGGGCCACGGCGGCACCGTCATCCACTGCCCGGAAGTGTGGCCCGGCCGTTCACCACATGGCGGAGGGCGGAGGGGCCCCCGTTGGCCGAGGACACTCGGGGCAGGCGGGCGAGGTCACCCGGCACCCGGCGCGGGTCCGAACCGCACCCCCCGTCAAGCCGTTCCGGTACCCGGCCGGGTCCACTATCCTCGCGGCCCCTCAGGAGGACGCATGGCGAGCCAGGAGCCCACGAAGTCCGAGCGCGCGCGCAACTTCATGGCGCTGATGAACCGACTGCGCATCATCGACGACGAGGCGGCCGAGCAGGCGTTGCTCGACGAGCTCTCCCGCCCCTCGCGCCCCTTCATCCTCTCCTTCCTCAACGCGCACGCGGTGAACCTGGGGTGGAATCAGCCAGGGATGTTGGAAGGGCTGTTGCGCTCGGACCTGGTGTTGCGCGACGGCATCGGGGTGAAGCTGGGCCTCAAGGCCTTCCAGCGGCCATTTGGGCTCAACATGAATGGCACGGACTTCATCCCCAAGGTGGCGCGCCGGTACGCGGGCCGGAAGGTGGCGCTCTTCGGAACGCGCTCGCCGTGGCTGGACAACGCGCGGCGCACGCTCGAGGAGTGGGGGCTGAACGTGGTGGCGAGCCAGGAGGGCTTTGATCCACCGGAGACGTACCTGCGGCTGGCGGCGGAGACGAAGCCGGACCTCATCATCATGGCGATGGGGATGCCCAAGCAGGAGGAGGTGTCGGTGAAGCTGCGCGAGGCGCTCACGCACCCGGTGCTCATCGTGAATGGGGGCGCCATCCTGGACTACATCGGCGGCAAGGTGCCGAGGGCGCCGGTGGTGATGCGCAAGGTGGGGATGGAGTGGCTGTTCCGTCTGGCGGTGGAGCCGAGGCGGCTCTTCAGCCGGTACGTGTTGGGCATCCCCATCTACTTCGCGCACGTGGCGGAGGTGCGGCGCTCGGGCGAGACGGGAGAGCCGCCGGGCGGGCAGGCGGTGGGCTAGCGGCAGGGCCCGGGTGCGTCCCGGGCTCCTCTTGTCGCGGGCGGGGAATTCTGCGTTGCTGAAGGCGCGCATGGAATCCGCCCAGACCGCCCATCAAGCCTTTCTTCGCACCAAGACCTTCGGAGCCCTGGACGGGCTGCGAGCCCTCGCCATCTTCGCGGTGGTGCTCTACCACGTGCTGGAGGCCCGCGAGGGACTGGTGGGCCGCTTCTACCTGAGCGTCTCGCTCTTCTTCGCCATCAGCGGCTTCCTCATCACGACGCTGCTGTTGCGCGAGCGGGCGCAGACGGGGACCATCTCGCTCAAGGGCTTCTACGCGCGGCGCTCGCTGCGCATCTTCCCGCTCTACTACGCGGTGACGGCGCTCTACATCGTGCTCGTCTCGGTGTTCGAGACGGACCAGGAGGTGCGCGGGGCCTTCTTCGACAACGTGAAGTACTACCTCACGTACACGTCGAACTGGTTCATCAAGCTGGAAGAGGGGCGCATCATCTTCTACTTCGCGTGGTCCATGGCCACCGAGGAGCAGTTCTACCTGCTGTGGCCCTTCGTGGTGCGCTACTTCAAGAGCACGTGGGGCCCGGTGGTGTTCATGTCGGGGATGCTGGCGGTGGGCATCTTCATGGGCTGGGCGACGAAGACGGGCTTCCTGGACACGCGGCACCTGTGGGTGCGCATTCTCGCGAGCATCTCCATCTCGGTGTGCATGGGCTGCCTGTCGGCGTACCTGGTGCACTTCCCCAAGCCGTTCGAGCTGACGTGGAAGGTGCTGGGGCAGGTGTGGAGCGTGCCGGTCATCGTGGTGGCGGTGTTCTTCGCCATCTACAACCACGACACGCCGCTGTGGCTGTCCTCGCTGCTGCTGACGATGATGGTCATCGCGATGTGCATCCGGCCCCAGCACGTGCTGGCGCCGCTGATCGACCACAAGTGGCTGCGCTACGTGGGCTCCATCACGTACGGCATCTACCTGATGCACATGATTTCGCTGAACATCGTGCGGCGGGTGGTGCCGCACAACCTGGCGCTGTACTACGTGCTGACGCTGGCGCTGAGCATCTTCTTCGCGACGCTGAGCTACCGCTACTTCGAGAAGCCGTTCCTGAAGCTGAAGGACCGGTTCGACTGGCGCGGGAAGAAGCCGGCGGCGGAGGCGCAGCCGGTGGTGAGCACGACGATCAATCCGGGCTGAGAGCCCCGAGGAATCCGACATCATGACGACGCAGTCCCGTTCCCCCATCCTGCTGACGATGGCCGACTACTACGGCACGCTGGCCGCGGTGCGCAGCCTGGGCCGTCTGGGAATCCCGGTCACCGTGGCCGAGTCCAAGCTGCTGGCGCCGGCGCGCTGGAGCCGCTACGTGACGAGGCGGGTGGAGTGCCCGGAGGTGGGGGACTCGGACGCCTTCCTGGAGTGGCTGATGCGCTTCGGGGAGGCGGAGCCGGGGCACGTGCTCTACCCGACGAGCGATGACATGGCGTGGCTGTTCGCGCTGCACCGCGAGGAGCTGGGCCAGCACTTCCGGATGTACCAGCCGGGGGTGGACGTCATCTACGGGCTGCTGAACAAGCAGCGGCTCCACGACTTGTGCAAGGACGTGGGGCTGGACGTGCCGGACACGTGGTTCCCGGAGGGCGAGGGGGACCTGGAGAAGGTGGCGGCCGAGGCGCGCTTCCCGGTGTTGCTCAAGCCGCAGACGCAGATTCTCTTCGAGAGCCACGTGAAGGGCTCGCAGGTGGAGCGCGCGAGCGAGCTGTTGCCGCGCTACCGGGAGTTCCTGGAGCGCAACCGGTACGGGCGGAAGCTGCTGGACTACGACGCGAAGGCGAACCGGCCGATGGTGCAGGCCTTCTACACGGAGGCGGCGCAGAACATCTTCAGCCTGAGCGGCTTCGTGGACCGGACGGGCGAGCTGTTCGTGGCGCGAGGGGCGCTGAAGGTGCTGCAGCGGCCGCGCAAGCTGGG
Source organism: Archangium sp. (assembly GCF_057119385.1). Classification (NCBI taxonomy): domain Bacteria; kingdom Pseudomonadati; phylum Myxococcota; class Myxococcia; order Myxococcales; family Archangiaceae; genus Archangium; species Archangium sp. The sequence continues at coordinate 71,148 of NZ_DBNGVP010000116.1, forward strand.
AATCGGGCTGTGCTTCGAGGAAGTGCCGGTGGAGCCGGAGCTCGCGGAGAAGGTGCGGGCGCTGTGCAAGAAGCTGGGGTACCACGGCACGTTCGAGGTGGAGTTCATCCGGGCGGGAGGGAAGCAGCTCCTCATCGACTTCAACCCGCGCTTCTACAGCCAGATGGGGTTCGACATCGCCCGGGGGAGCCCGCTGCCGCTGTTCGTGTACGAGGCGGCGTGTGGGCACGAGGAGACGCTGGGCGAGGTGGCGCGGGAGGCGTTGGGATGGAAGGGTGGGGGCCAGTACATCTACTGCCACCGGGGCATCTTCGAGCTGTTGCTGAGGGCGCAGGGGTTGTCGGGGAGGCTGAAGCCGGACGAGGTGAAGCACTGGCGCGAGTGGTACGCGCGCAACCGGGAGCGGGCGGTGGACGCGGTCATCGACACGGGGGACTGGGTGCCGTGGATGGTGGACGTGGCCATGCACCTGCGCTCGTACGCGCGGCACCCGAAGGGCTTCATCCGGACGATGGTGCTGGACCGGTAGGGAGGCGCTTCACAGTTCCAGCTTCTTGAGACCGTTTTCCACCAGGGCCACCTTCAGGGTTTCGGTGGCCTGATTCCATCCGGACCAGTCGTAGCGTCCGAGATCTTCGACGGGCATTCTTTCGGCGAGGCTCGCTTGCATCTTCGCGTTGAAGCTGCCCCCGAAGGTGCGGAGCAGGCGCTGGAGCTCGGCCTTGGCGTCCTTCTTCAGCGCGTCCTCGTCCGGCACGGGCACGGTACAGTGCTCGCGGTCGTAGGCGAGCTCAATGGCCCGCTTGCTCGTCAGCCATGCCTGGATCTCCGGCGCGGGTTGAAGCAGCGGCACATGGGTACCGAGGCTCGTGTTGACCACATGTACGGCCTTGATGGCGGAGGATGCGGCTTCATCCGCATCATGTGTGGCCACGAGCAGGTCGACAGGGACTGGCCCGCGCAGTGGTTTCAGTGCCGCCGAGACGAGTGGCGCAAGCGCATTCGAGTCGGCGAGGAGCTCGGTCATCGCTGGCTGACGCGGGAGCCGTGGTGCTGGGGGTTGCAGGACGTGTATCCCATCATTGTCCTTGAGCCCTCGATGCCAGGACTGACCGGGATGGCGCAGCGGGTATAGGGCACGCCTCACGAGGATCTCCATGGCGCCCTGTTGATCATGGGGAACGCGGGCGAAGGGCGGCAGCGTGCGAGGCTTGCCGCGCTCGTCCTTGCCTTCGCCGAGCACGATGACGCGTAGAGGCTTTTTCATGCCCCTGTCCCTGGCACACCGCCGAGAGCCCCCGAGTACCAGAGGTCACCCGCGTTCGCCTGAAACTTGTCGACAAGTGTGCGCAGGTTTTCGCTTTCGGGAATGGCATGAATGAGCGTGCTCGTCTCGTTGCTGTACTCTACGACGCGGAGTTCCGAGGGTTCCACCCAGCGGACGAAGTCAACTGATTGGGTCGCGACGACAACCCGCAGCGGATGGCCGGTGAACTCTCCAGCTGCGAGGGAACGCAGGAATTCGACTCGCTTACCCATCAGATGAGGATGGAGAGCCGCTTCTGGTTCATCGATGAGGAGCGTGCCGTGCGGAGGCGTCGTTGCTCCAGCCCAGAGCAGGAACAGCGTTGTCAGGACACCATCCGCTTCCATCTGAGCCGGAATCAGTTGCTTCGAGCGTTGGGTCGAAAAGACCAGGTGCTGGATCTTGCCTTTGGCACCGATGTCGAAGCGGATGCGCTGGATGTGCGGGAAGAGTTCGCTCAGCCTCTGCGAGATGGCCTCGAAGCGCTCACTTTCCCGATTCTGGAGGGTGGCCAACGCTGCCACGAACCCCGAACCGTCTGGCCATACCTCGTTGTCAGAGGTGGGATGGAGCATCGCCGTGCTGTTCGGCCGAAAGTAGCGGGCGGTTCCGAAGGATTCCAGGTATTGGACAAGGCCCTCAGTTTCCTCGCGAAACGGAGGAAGCCTTCCGACCTGGGAAAGCATCCACGTGATGGAAAATTGGCGTGGCTGCGACAGGCTGATTGGCCGATCGTCGATCCTGAGCGCCTGAATTCCCATGTCACTGCTGAGCGAACGTCCATTCTGATCTCTCAGTTGTTCATTCAGGATCTGCGGTTCGGCCTTTTGCTCTGCACCCGGTTGCGCAACGATGTTGCTGCGTACTTGCTCCCAATCAATGCCGAGCGTCATTTCGTAATCGGGTTGAGTGGAACCAGGCTGGACGAATCCACGCAGGATGAGGCGCTTCGCTGCATCTCCCCCGTTGATGATCTGGGGCCAGTGGGAGCCCGTCAGTGAGTAGCCCGCGTATTTCACCTCCTGCATGGGATGGTTCCGCAGCATCGCGAACAGCTCGATGCCACGCATGACGGTCGTCTTGCCGGAAGCGTTGGACCCGAGGAGCACCGTCAGGGGGCTGAGCGACACACCCGTCTTCTGGATGGGGCCGAGGTTCTCGATTTCGATTCGTTCCAGCATTTCCGCCGAACATGCCCAGCGGGCCAGAATCGGTCAACGCCCGGGAATCGACGAACGTTGAGCGTCCCGTCCATAGGGCCGGACTTGAGGGCTCGGGCCGACTCGGGCATGTGAGCACGCATGGGACTGGGTGATGCGTTTCGCTCGTGGCGGCTCTCGCGTGAGGTGCGCCGGCTGCTGGTCGCCGGGGAACGGAAGAACGCGCTCGCGCTCGTTTCCAGCGTGGGTGGGCAACTCCGGGCCAGCGCCCTGGTCGGTCTCGCCCAGGACTGCGACGAGGACGAGCCGGAGCTCGCGTGCGAACTGCTCCAGCAGGCGCTGGTGCGCTCTCCCCAGGATGATGGCATCACCTGGCTGCTGGCCCGGTACGAGGCCCGGGCGGGCCGGGTGCGCTCGTCCGTCGAGCGGCTGCGCGCACTCCGGCTCCGTCACCCCCGCCGCGTCGATGTGCTGGCCGAGCTGGCCAACCACCTCATCGCGCTGGAGCGCGCCTCCGAGGCGGAGCAAATGCTGACGGGCTGGGAGCAGTCGCTGGAGCCCCGGCTCCTGTGCCTGCTCGGCAAGGCCCGCTTCGCCCAGGCGCGTCTGGAGGAGGCGCTTCCCCCGCTGGAGCGGGCGATGGCGCTGTACGAGGAGATGATCCGCAGCGACCCGTACGGTCAAGCCGTGCGCGATGACGCGTACGTGGAACTGGAGGCGCTCCACTCGGAGGTGCTGGCCTCCTTGCATGGCCACGAGGCGTTGGTCGTGGACGCGGCGCGCCGGCGCAAGCTGGACGCGCACGCGGGCGTGAACTTCCTGCTGCTCGCGGCACACCAGATGGTGGGAGCGCCGTGCCGTGCCCCCAGCCTCACGCTGCTCCCCATGGAGCGGATGCGGGCGCTGGCGGACGAGCGGCTGCGCGAGGACGCCTCGGATGTCGTGGGTCTCGTCCAGCGGGGCGGGGTGGCTCTCCGGGAGGGCCGGTTCAGCGACGCGCTGAAGCACTTCGAGCGGGCGCACGAGCTGTCTCCGAGTGACTTCGCGCCACTCCTCGGCAAGGGCATGGCGCTCGAGCTCTCCCAGCAGGATGTTCTCGGAGGCTTGAAGCACCTGCCCGACGTGGGCTCGCTGGAGGGCCTCGAGCGCGTATTCCCGGACTGGCCGGCGCTGACCGAGCGGGAGCGCCGCGTCGTGCATGCCTCGGCGCTCCCCTTGCGCCAGTTCCTCCCGAACCTGGCCGCGAGGGGCTTCCGCCTTCGGATCCTCCCCCTGGACGTGCGCGTCTCGGACGTGCCCGAGCTCGCCCCTCTCCGCGAGGAGCGGGCGGGGGAGGGTGACCATCGGACCTTCGAGGCGCTCCACGGCGTGACTCACGGGAATCTGGCGATGGCGAAGGTGGAGGGGCTGTTGAGCCTGTCGCCCGGGGCGAACGGGTGGGTGCTTGCCCACGAGTTCGCGCACCTCGTCCTCATCGCGGGGCCCGGCACGCTCCGCTTCCGTGTGCAGCGGTTGCTCCGGCGGGCCGAGCGCACGGGTTACGTGGGGTCCGAGTACCAGAAGCAGAACGAGGACGAGTTCTTCGCCTGTGCGTACACGGAGTACCTCGCGCGGCGCTATGGACTCGAGGTGGAGCAGCAGCTGGATGACCGGGGGGTCTCCGCCGACGTCTTCGCGCTCTTCGAGGAGCTGGAGCACCCGGTCCAGGGGTAGCCATCCCAGGCCGCCGGTTCGTTCTGTATACTGGAGAACCCTCCTGCCTGGCCCCCCTTCTCATAGCGCATGACCCTGTTCCGACACCCTGAAGACCGTATCCCCGTCCTGTTGTTCCTGTGTGTGTTCGCGCTCGACCTGACCGTGTACTTCACGGCGAGCAGCTGGTGGCTGCCCGTGCTGTGGCTCGCGGTGATGGCCATTCCGAAGGGGTGGATCAGCGCGTGGAACCACCACCACCAGCACCTGAGCATGTTCCGCCACGCCCTGCCCAACCGGCTGCTGGAGATCGTCTTCGGCTTCCAGACGGGCATCATCTCCCACGGGTGGTTCCTGCACCACGTGGTCGGCCACCACCTGAACTACCTCGACCAGGAGAAGGACGAGTCGCGTTGGAAGCGCGATGACGGCTCCACCATGGGCGAGCTGGAGTACTCCCTCAAGACGGCGCTGACGGCCTATCCGCGGGCCTGGCAGGTGGGGCGGCGCTACCCCAAGGCGCTGCGCGTCTTCCTGGCCATGGGCGTGGTGCAGGTGGCGCTGCTGGGCGTGCTCTTCTGGCACGACTGGTACAACGCGCTGTTCGTCTTCCTGCTGCCCATGTGCCTGTCTCTCTACCTCACCGTCTGGGCCACGTACTTCCACCACGTGGGGCTCGAGACTCGGGAGCACGCGGAGGCCTCGTACAACATCCTCCACCGGGGCTACAACCTGATGACGGGCAACCTCGGCTACCACGCCGCGCACCATGCGAAGCAGGGGCTGCACTGGTCGAAGCTGCCGCAGCTGCACGCGCAGATGGCCAAGGACATCCCCGCCACGCTCTACCGCCAGCCGGGCATTCCCTTCGTGTGGAGCGGCTCGGAGGAGAAGCTGGAGCTGAGTGACGAGCAGGTGGCGGCGGCGCTCACCCGGGTCCGGCCCGCGGGCTCCTGAGCCCGGACACCTGACGTGAAGTGACACACATGTGACGACGGTCTTCTTTCCCGACTGCGAGGCGACCTCGCCCAATGGCCGGTTCACCCTGGAAGCCCGCTCGCATCGCGCCCTCGAGGAGCGCGTGTACCAGGACGACTTCGTCTACCGGCTGTTCGACGGGGACCGGGTCGTCTGGGAGCGGCGGCAGGGTCCTGGCGAGCACGGGCCGCACCAGGTGTTGGTCTCGGATGACGGCTGGTCGATCCTCCGGACCCACGGCTACACGCCCCAGGTGATCGCCGTGTCCCCGGAAGGGCACGACACGATTCACGTGCTCCTCCGAAGAGCCCGTTCGGCGCAGGAGCCAGCGCAGGGGCCCGGGCAGGCGCGGCGGTGCGAGTGGGTGATCGACCCTCCCTACGTCTTCATGGGAGGTCTTTTCTGGGCGGGGGAATCGTGGCCGTACTTCTTCCAGGTGGATGGCACGGCCTGGTTCGTCTGGAGGACGAGCTGGGGCCCGCGGCTGGTGCTCGATCTCACCCAGGGGCTCCTGGTGCCGGAGGACAGTCCGGCCCGGGCCGCCATCACCCGCGCGATGGACGAGGCGGAGAAACGGGGCGCGTACCACCTGCTGTGGAAGCTGGCGGCCCGGCTGTACGAGGTCCAGCAATTCCTCGCGAGCCGCGAGCGCCCTTCCATCGGGGACAAGCCCTCGCCCCTCCAGGTCCAGCTCAGGCACGTGCGGCCCGCCTTGAAACTGGTGGGGCTGCATCGGTGTGAGGAGGCCCTGCCGGTGCTCCGGTTCTGGGAGCGGCTCGACCATGCGGGCTCCTCCCAAAGCAGTACGGCGATGGGCCGGGGTTGGGACGTGGAAGAACAGGCCTTCCGGCCCCTCCTCCACCACGCCCTGCGGTTGCTCGGGGAGGAGCCCCTGGGGTACGCGGCCTACCACTTCCGCCCGGGGCGCGGACACGCCCGGTTTCCGGTGCCCGAACATGTGGCCCACCGGCGCGAGCGAGCCGCGGAGCTGGACCCGGGCATGTCCGCCGAGCAGGTGCTCCAGCGGGTGGGCTCGCCGGACCACGTCCGGCAGCACTCGCATCCGGCCGGCAAGTTCTATCGCTGGACAGAGCAGTGGGACTACGACTTCCGGGTTGCCGGGCAATGGGTGACGCTGCGGCTCACCTGGGAAGAACACGAATCCCGGGGCCGCCTCTCCCATATCCAGGAAGCGCCAGCCTCCTGGCTCCAGGCCGACGAACGCTAGAGGGGGAATCCAGACCGATGACAAGCACTGCGGGCAGGCGTGGCCGTGACGCGACGTTCGAGGCCATCCGCTCCGCTCCAGAGTGGCGGTCCTATGTCCAGCTGATTCGAGCTCCCCGACGAGCGCACCGTGTGCCTGGGCGAGGACGTCATGCTCCTGAGGGGCTGGGGCTTCGCCGCGCGCACGCCCGAGGTGCTGGCCAGGCTCGAGCGGGCCGCACGGGAATCCGGCCGGTCGTTCCCGTCCATCCGGCAGCGGGGCCGGATGAACGCGTGGGACGCCATCTGGGTGGCGGAGTGAGCCCGGAGCGCCAGGTCAGCCGCGCACGGTCTCCGGCCGCTCGCCCGGCTCCGTTTCCCGGGGGCCCCAGGCCTTGGTGAGGTAGACGCGGGCCTCCTTCACCAGGTCCGCCTTGTGCCGCATGTAGTTGAGCGAGTTGTAGTCGTCCATGTGCTCCGACGGGAGGACGCCGAGCGAGGGCGGGTGGTGGCCCAGGGAGAAGCGCATCGGGTTGCCCTCCTCGCGCGGGAGGATGGACTCGAGCTCCACCGTGGCGAGGTCCAGATAGGGATGGGTGGCCTCGTCCCAGGCGACGTTGCAGTTGAAGATCTCCGGGCTGTCGTCCGGCTGGGGCGTGTGGAGTTGAATCTGCAGCACGTACTGGACGGGGCCGCGCGAGAGCCGCTCGACGAGCTCCTGGCGGAGGTAGTCGGGAGGGCGGCTCTCACCGGGCACCACCGCCTCCTTCCAGCGGTTGCGCAGCTCGTCCTTCGACATGAGGCCCGACTCGGGGCAGCGGTCCGCGGGCACCAGGCGGTACTTGGCGTAGCGCAGCACGCCGTCCTTGCCGACGAAGCGCGTGGCCGTCTGTGAGTGGTAGTAGAGCTGCGCGAACGAGGCGGGGTCCTTGCGGATGCCGTCCTCGGCGGCGAGCAGGCCGCGCGGGTACTTGTCGTAGTAATGCCAGTACGCGAGCTCGTTGACGCGGTGGCGCCGCTGCTGGGAGAACTCGGCGAAGTTCCGCGCCGTCCAGAACAGCGAGATGGTGCCGGTGTTCAGCTCGATATCCAGGGGGCTGTCATCATCACTGTCCGCGAACTTCAGCGACGCGGAGCGCACCTGGATGATGGTGTCGTCCTCGTAGGAGGCCGAGGCGTGCCGGAGCCGGCATTTGAACTCGCGGCCGGGCTCGAAGAAGTCATGCGCGGGGAAGGCGGGCGTCTTCGTGATGCGGATGCGCCCCTTCGCGGTGATGCCACTGTTGTGGGACATCCGCTCGCGCTTCAGGGAGAACACCAGGCACAGCGCCCAGGCCCATGCGTACGAGAACAGCCAGAGCTGCGCCTTCTTGAAAACCTTGGTCATGTCAATGAGTTCTTTGCCTTGGAGACCGGCTGGCGGGGAACTGTAGGGACGAGGACAATTCCACGCAAGCCGGGCGCTCGGGCAGGCACGAGGGCCAGCCATGGGATCGGGTCGTTGCTTCGTGTTCCGACTCGATTTCAGATGCCCGGCGGGCAGCGCTGAAACGGCGGAATATGAGGAGCCAGGTGATTTCGGGATACGGCCTGCGGGAGAAGCTCTTCGAGAGCCGGCACTCCCTCATCTACCGGGCCGTGCGCGAGGCGGACGGGCGCCTGGTGGTGCTCAAGCTGGTGCACGCGGAGTATCCGACGAGCGAGCAGCTCGCGCGCTCGAGGTACGAGTTCCGGATGACGCGCCAGGCGCGCGGCGAGGGCGTCATCGAGGCGCTCGCGCTGGAGGAGTTCCGGAATGGCGTGGCGCTCGTGCTCGAGGATTTCGCGGGCCGGCCCCTGTCGGAGCTGCTCGGCGCCGGGCCGCTGGAGCTGCGGCGCTTCCTGGACATGGCGGCGCGCCTGGCGGAGGCACTCGGGGGGGTGCATCAGCGGCGCATCATCCACAAGGACCTCAACCCCTCGAACATCCTCTACAACCCGGACACGGACACGCTGAAGCTGATTGATTTCGGCATCTCCACCGAGCTGTCGCGCGAGGTGCCGACGCAGGTGGGGCCGCGGGTGCTGGAGGGGACGCTGCCGTACATCTCGCCCGAGCAGACGGGGCGGATGAACCGGGCCATCGACTACCGGACGGACCTGTATTCGCTGGGCGTCACGCTGTACCAGCTGGTGACGGGGCGGCTGCCCTTCACGGCGGCGGACCCGATGGGGCTGGTGCACGCGCACATCGCCCAGGTGCCGGTGCCTCCGCACGAGCTCGTCCCCGCGGTGCCGGTGGTGGTGTCCAACATCATCCTGCGGCTGTTGGCCAAGCGCGCCGAGGAGCGCTACCAGAGCGCCTTCACGCTCCGGGCGGACCTGGCGCGGTGCCTGGAGCGCCTGGACGGGCGGGGAGACATCACCGAGTTCCCCATCGGGTGCAACGATGTGCCGGACGTGTTGCGGCTGCCGCAGCGGCTGCACGGCCGCGAGCGCGAGACCCAACTGCTGCTCGAGGCCTTCGAGCGCGTCGCGAGCGGGGGCAAGGAGCTGCTGCTGGTGGCGGGCTACTCGGGCATCGGCAAGAGCGCGCTGGTGCACGAGCTGCACAGGCCCATCGTCGAGCGGCGGGGCTATTTCATCTCGGGCAAGTTCGACCAGTTCAACCGCGACATCCCCTACGCCTCGCTCATCCAGGCGGTGCAGGAGCTGGTGCGGCAGTTGCTCACCGAGCCCGCGGAGGAGCTGGCCTGGTGGAAGGAGCGGCTGCTGGAGGCGGTGGGGGCCAATGGGCAGCTCATCATCGACGTCATCCACGAGGTGGCGCTCGTCATTGGCGAGCAGCCGCCGGTGCCGGAGCTGTCGCCGACGGAGGCGCAGAACCGTTTCAACCTGACGTTCGAGCGCTTCTTCCGGGTGTTCGCGGACGCGGCGCACCCGCTGGCCATCTTCCTGGATGACCTGCAGTGGGCGGACCTGCCGTCGCTGAGGCTGCTGGAGCGGCTGATGACGGACGCGGAGACGCGGCACCTGCTGCTCATGGGCGCCTATCGCGACAACGAGGTGGACGCGGGACATCCGCTGCTCGTCACCGTGGAGGCGATGCGCGAGCAGGGCGCGAGGGTGGGGGGGATCTCCCTGTCGCCGCTCGGGAGGGAGGACGTCATCGGGTACCTCGTGGACACGCTGCAGTGCGGGCGGGACGAGGTGGTGGCGCTGGCGGAGCTGTGTCTGAAGAAGACGGGGGGCAATCCGTTCTTCCTGGGGCAGTTCCTGCTGTCGCTGCACGAGCGGGGCGAGCTGCGTTACGACACGCGCCCAAGCCGCTGGCAGTGGGACGACGCGCGCATCTCCCGCATGGAGATGACGGACAACGTGGTGGACCTGATGGCGGGGCGCATCCGCGGTCTGGCCGAGCCGGTGCAGCACACGCTCCGGGTGGCGGCGTGCATCGGCAACGTGTTCGATCTCCAGACGCTCGCGGTGGGCCTGGGTGTGCCGGCCGCCGAGGCCGCCACGGCGCTCTGGCCCGCGCTGAAGGAGGGGCTCGTCCTTCCACTGGATGGCGCGTACCGGTTCGCGGAGGAAGCCCAGGGCGTCACCTACCGCTTCCTGCATGACCGGGTGCAGCAGGCGGCCTATTCGCTCATTCCTCCGGAGCTGCGGGGCGCGCTGCACTTGCAGGTGGGCCGGCTGCTGCTGCGCGGGGCGAGCGAGGCGGAGCGCGAGGAGCGGCTCTTCTCGCTGGTGGGCCACCTCAACGCGGGCTCCCCGCTCATCGAGGCACGGGAGGAGCGGGACGCGCTCGCGGAGTTGAACCTCGCGGCCGCGCGCAAGGCGAAGGCGTCCACCGCGTACGCGGCGGCGATGAGCTATCTCCAGAAGGGCATCGCGCTGTTGGGGGAGGACGGCTTCCAGCGGCGGCACGCATTGGCCATCGAGCTCCACCTGCAGGCGGCGGAGGTGAGCTATCTCAACAAGGAGTTCAACCGCATCGACCTCTACGCGCGGGAGGTCCTGGCGCACGACGAGGACGTGCTGTTGCGGGTGAAGGTGGCGGAGATCCGCATCCAGGCGTTCAACGCGCAGAACAAGCTGGGAGACGCGGTGCACACCGCGCTGGGGATTCTCGAGGTGCTCGGCGTCCGTTTCCCGGACACGCCCACCGAGGCGGATCTCCTGAAGGCGGTGGGCGAGCTGGACGCGGCGTTGGCGGGCAGGCCCATCGGTGCGTTGCTGGAGCTGCCGGCGCTGACGGATCCGGTGAAGGTGGCGGTGCTGCGCATCCTGGCGACGACGATTCCGACGTCGTACCTGTATGACCCGAGGCTCTTCCCGCTGCTGGCGGTGAGGCAGGTGGCGTACTCGGTGGCGCACGGCAACGCGGGCCCGTCGGCGAGTGGCTATGCCTCCTGGGCCATCATCCTGTGTGGAGCGCTGGGGCGCATCGACGACGGGTACGAGTTCGGCAAGCTCGCCTCGCGGGTGCTCGCGCGCTACGACGCCCGGAACTACGAGGCCCGGACCGAGTACATCGTCTCCTGCTACATCGCGCACCACAAGGAGCACGTGCGCCGCAGCGTGCAGGCCTTCAAGGACATCTACCGCACGGGGCTGGAGACGGGAGACCTGGACTTCGCGAGCTACTCGCTGGTGTCCCAGGCCACGCAGCTCTACCTGGGGGGCGTGGAGCTGGCGCAGGTGGAGCAGGTGACGGCGAGCAGCATTCCGGCGCTCGTCCAGCTGCGGCACGAGCCCGCGCTGAACTACACGCGGGCGGTGCGCCAGGTGGTCCACAACCTGATGGGCCGCGTGGAGGAGCCCACCCGGCTGGTGGGCGAGGCGTATGACGAGGAGACGATGCTCGCCTTCCACCAGGAGGCGCGGGACTCGTATGGCCTGGGCAGTGCGTACCTGTGGAAGCTTCAGCTGAGCTTCCTGTTCGGCCGCCGCGCCGAGGCGCTGAAGCACGCGGATGCATTGAGGACGCAGCTCAACGGGCTGGTGGGGCAGTTCCAGGTGCCCACCGCGCTGCTGTTCGGCTCGCTGGCGGTGTTGGCGAACCTCCCGGACGCCTCGTTGGAGATGCGGGGGCCCCTGTTGGCGCGGGTGGAGGGGAACCTGGAGCGGCTGAAGATGTTCGCGGCGCACGCGCCGATGAACCACGCGCACAAGTACGCCCTGGTGCGGGCGGAGCGGGCGCGCGTGCTGGGCGAGCCGGAGAAGGCGCGGGAGCTGTACTACCAGGCGATGGCCCTGGCCCACGAGAACGAGTACCGGAACGAGGAGGCGCTCGCGGCGGAGCTCTTCTCCGAGTTCGCCTCCAGCCGGGGGGAGCTCGAGCTGGCGGGCCTGTTCCTGGAGAAGGCGCACCACCTGTACGGGCTGTGGGGCGCGAAGGCGAAGGTGCAGGAGCTGGAGCGGCGGCACCCGGAGCTCGCCGCGGTGGTGATGGCGAGGCACCACGCGCGGCGGATGGACACGCGGCAGACGGACACGGTGAAGGAGCTGGAGAGCGTGGGCTCGGCGCTCGACCTGTTGTCGGTGCTGAAGGCGTCGCAGGCGCTCTCGGGCGAGGTGCACCTGGAGGGGCTGCTGAAGAAGTTGATGGGCATCGTGCTGGAGAACGCGGGAGCGCGCCGGGGCCTGTTGATGGTGGAGGGCGAGTCCGCGCTGGGCGTGGTGGCGGGCCCTGGTGGAATCGAGCTGGTGCACGAGCCGGTGGAGCAACGGGAGGACGTGTCACAGGCGATCGTCCGGTACGTGCACAGGACGCATCAGGCGGTGGTGCTGGGAGACGCGGCGAAGAGCGGGGCGTTCATCTCGGACGCATACGTGGCGAGGCACCGGCCGAAGTCGGTGCTGTGCCAGCCCATCCTCCACCAGAAGAAGCTGGTGGGAATCCTGTACCTGGAGAACGAGCTGGTCTCCAACGCCTTCTCCCCGCAGCTGCGGCAGGTGTTGGAGCTGTTGTCGGCGCAGGCGGCCATCTCCATCGAGAACGCGAAGCTGTACGAGACGCTGGACAGCCGGGTGAAGGCGCGGACGCGGGAGCTCTCCGACGCGCTGGAGCGGCTGAAGGAGACGCAGCGGCAGCTGGTGGTGCAGGAGAAGCTGGCGTCGCTGGGGATGCTGACCTCGGGCATCGCGCACGAGCTGAAGAATCCGCTCAACTTCGTGAACAACTTCGCGGACCTGTCGGTGAAGCTGGGCGAGGAGCTGGTGCAGGAGTTCACCGGGCAGAAGGAGCGGCTGACGCCGTCCAGCTACGAGTACCTGAGGGAGCTGGTGCAGGACCTGCGGCAGAACGCGGTGAAGATCCACGAGCACGGCAGGAGGGCGGACGGAATCGTGAAGGCCATGCTGCAGCACTCCTCGAGGCCGGGGACGGGGCAGCGGCAGCCGGTGGACGTGAATGGACTGGTGCGGCAGTACACGGTGTTGGCGCTGCAGGGGCGGGGAGAGGGCGCGGCCAGTGGGGTGAAGCTGGAGACGCACTACGACGAGTCGCTGGGGGAGGCGGAGTGGGTGGCGGATGAGATTGGCCGGGTGATCATCAACCTGCTGGAGAACGCGCTGCACGCGGTGCAGGCGCGCAAGGCCCGGGAGGGGGAGGGCTACACGCCAGTCATCTCCGTCACGACGCGGGCGGTGGGAGACCGCATGGAGCTGCGGGTGAGGGACAACGGGACGGGAATCCCCGTGGCGCTGAGGGAGCGCATCTTCAGCCCGTTCTTCACGACGAAGGCACCGGGGAAGGGGACGGGGCTGGGGCTGTCGCTGAGCCACAACATCATCGTGCAGGCCAACGGGGGCACGCTGACATTCGAGTCAGAGGAAGGCCGGTTCACCGAGTTCGTGGTGACGCTGCCCCGGAAGGCTCCGCCGCCGGCCTCCGCGCCCCAGCGGACGGCCTGAGGAGCCTCCGTCCGCCTCCCTAGCGGTTTCTCCCTATGTGGGAATCCAGCCGGGCGCTGTGTATCCTGCGCGGCCCATCTCGGTGATTTCCACCTGTGTGAAAGACGAATGACCCTGTTCCGGCACCCCGAGGATCGAATCCCCGTCCTGCTGTTCGCGTGCGTGTTCGCGCTCGACCTGACGGTGTATTTCATGGCGAGCAGTTGGTGGCTGCCCATTCTGTGGTTTGGCATTGGGATCATCCCCAAGGGGTGGATCAGCGCGTGGAACCACCACCACCAGCACCTGAACATGTTCCGCCACGCGCCGCTCAACCGGCTGCTGGAGATCGTCTTCGGCTTCCAGACGGGGGTGACGTCCCATACGTGGTTCCTCCACCATGTGGTGGGCCACCACGTGAACTACCTGGACCAGGGGAAGGACGAGTCACGCTGGAAGCGCGGCGACGGCAGCACCATGGGGGAAGTGGAGTACTCGCTCACCACGGCGCTGACGGCCTATCCGCGGGCCTACGAGGTGGGGCGCCGCTATCCCAAGGCGCTGCGCATCTTCCTGGTGATGGGCGGGGTGCAGCTCGCGCTGCTCGGCGTGCTCTTCTGGCACAACGGGTACAACGCGCTGTTCGTCTTCCTGCTGCCCATGGCGACGTCGCTGTACGTGACGTCCTGGGCCACGTACTTCCACCACGTGGGGCTCGAGACGCGGGAGCACGCCGAGGCATCGTACAACATCCTCCACCGGGGCTACAACCTGATGACGGGCAACCTCGGCTACCACGCCGCGCACCACGCGAAGCAGGCGCTGCACTGGTCGAAACTGCCGCAGCTGCACGCGCAGATGGCCAAGGACATCCCCGCCGCGCACTACCGTCAGCCGGGCATTCCCTTCGTGTGGAGTGGCTCGGAGGAGAAGCTGGAGCTGACGGACGAGCAGGTGGAGGCGCTGGCTCGTCCGACGCCGTGAGCGCCTACTGGGCGACGGTGAGGTCCAGCACGGTGATGGACCAGGGCGGCAGGAGCACCTGCAGGCTGCTGCCCGCCTGGAAGAAGGACTTGCGCTCGGCGAAGCCCGAGGGCTCTCCGGCGTAGCCCAGCACCCGCGCGTTGGAGACGTTGCCGCAGCCCTTGAGCTCCACCTGGGTGCTGCGGGCGGCGTCCGGCTCCAGGTTGAGGGCGATGGCCACCACGCGCTTGCCGTCACCGCTGCGCGAGGCGAACAGCGACATGCCCTGCGAGTCCGCGCCCTTCTCGAACCTGGAGGGCACGTAGTTGTCCTGGAAGCGCCCGCCCTTGCCGTCGAAGTTGCGGAAGGCGCGGAACGCCCAGAAGGCCGGGCTGCGGTTGGGCGGGTAGGTGAAGAGGAAGGCCGAGGTGAGGTTGTACTCGGCGAAGCGGCCCAGGGCCTCGGCCTGCGCGAGGCCTCCGCTCATGTGCCCCGTGGCGCCGAAGTTGTACTCGCCGATGGAGACGCCGCGGCCCGGGTAGTTCTCCGCCACCCAGCGCTTCATGCGCGGAATGAGCTCGACGGAGTCGTCGATCCACGACTCGTCCTTGTACTTCGGGTCCCACAGCGCGCGCGTGGAGCGGATGCGCCGCGCGGACGTGTCCGGGTCCGTGGCCCCGCGCTCCTCGAAGCCGATGCCGTCGCCCTGCGGGTAGAAGTGCAGGTCCAACACGTCGAGGACGCGCGTCCCCGTCTGCTTCTCGTGCTCGGCGAGCTTCTTGAGGTACCAGGCGATGAGCGGCGTGTTGCCGTGGGCCTTGCGGTCCTTCTTGTTGCCGCCCGGAGCCATGTCCGCGGCCGAGTTGAAGTAGTTCGTCCACCCCCACTCGGCGGGGCCGGCGATGAGGCCCTCGGGGTCCGCCTGGCGCACGGCGGTGCCGTAGGCGATGGTGCGCTCGAGCAGCTCGTCGTAGGTGACGGGCTCCGGGTGCACGTCCCGATGCGTGGTGTTCCAGAGCATCGGCTCGTTGTCGAGGATGTACATCTGCACGCCGCGCCCGCGCGTCTTGTCCTTCTCGCGGATGGAGCGCACCCACTCGTGGATGAAGGCGGGAGGCGCCTCGACACTCGTCTGGGCGGGGGGCAGCGGCGTGAGGCCCTCACCCGAGAGGGCGATGCCGTTGCCGGCCTCCGTCACGTCCGGATCCATCTTCTGCTGCGCGCCGAAGAGGGACTTGGGGAAGGAGACGGAGGAGGAGTCCTTGGCCACCCAGCCGAGCATGGGCACGGTGAGGGCGGACTGGAGGCCGCGCTGCTGGTTGGCCTGGAGGAAGCTGTCGTAGGTGTACTGGGGGCTGGTGCCGAGGACGATGTTGCGGAAGAAGTAGTCGTTGGCCGTGTTCCAGACGTTGCCCAGCTTCCAGTTGTAACGGGAGGTGGGGTTGCCGCCCCAGCGGCGCGCGGTGGCGCCGAGCTCCCACTGGTGGTTGTCCTTGAGCTCGCGCAGGTTGTTGAAGGCGATGCCGTAGATGAGCGGGCTGATGGGGTGGCCGGGCTGGGTGCAGTCCACCACCACCTTGGACGTCTTCGCGTCGCCGAGCGCCACGCGGCCACCGCCCACGGCGGAAGCGTCCGGAGGGCCGGGCTGTCCACCGGCGGTGACGGGGATGGTGCCCACGTTGGCGCTGGTGACGAGCCGGGCCAAGCCCACCTGGTTCAGCTCCACCCACTCCGCGTCCACCTTCTTGTGCGCGCGCAGGACGATCTGCGTGAAGGCGTGCTTGTCCGGGTTGAGCTGCTCCATGGGGACGAACACCTGCGTCCAGTCGCCCTCGCGCGCGGTGACGTACGTGTCCGACAGCTTCACGCGGGGAAAGAGGACCTCGCCCTCGGTGTCCAGCCGCAGCTCGAGGAAGTCCCCGAAGCCCGAGGGCGCGCGGTAGCGCAGCGCCACGCCGCCGTACTCGCCGCCCAGGCCCTTCTTGTGGAGGATCCACCCGCCCAGGTTGGCCATGCGCAGCCTCGCCGGGGTGGGGCCCTTCAGCTCGCGCTCGGACCAGCCGCGGTCCTCCCAGCCCGGCTGCAGGCCGTTGTCATAGGCCAGCTCCACGGGCTCCACGACGGCCCGCGCCGCCTCGCCCGGCTGCTGCGACTGCTGTTGCACGAAGGCGGTGCCATCCGCGGGCGTCATGCCACCGGGCGCGGTGAGGCCCACCTGGTCCATCTCCACCCAGTCGTTGCCCACCTTCTTGTAGGCGCGGATGACGATGCGGCTGAAGGGCACCTTGTCCGGGTTGAGCTTCTCGAAGGGGATGAAGAGCTGCACCCACTCGCCCTCGCGGCGCGCCACGTGGCTGTTGTCCACGCGCACGCGGGGGAAGAGCGTCTCGCCCTCCGAGTCCAGCCGCACCTCGAGGAAGTCGCCGAAGCTGGAGGGCGCCTTGTAGCGCAGCGCCAGGCCGCCGAAGTCACCCTGGATGCCCTTCTTCTGCAGCATGAAGCCACCCAGGTTGGCCATGCGCATCTTCGCGCTGCCCTGGTGCTTTGGATCGCGCTCGGACCAGCCCTCGTCCTTCCAACCCGCTTGCAGTCCACCGGCCCACGCGGGCTCGGTGAGCGGGGGGATGTTGTAGACGCCCGAGGGCGAGGACGGCGCGCCCTGCGAGGTGGCCGCCTCGGAGGTGTTCTGCTTGCAGGACTCCAACAGGGGCACGCACAGGGACACGCCGGCCAGCAGGGCCGCGCGGGCCCTCCTGCCATGCCTGAAACCCACGTTCCAGCCGGACCGCCGCATCACTCGCCGTCCACGTCCTTGCGGGGGATGATGCGGGCGGGGATGCCCACGGCCACGCTGTCCGGGGGCACGTCCTGGAGCACCACCGCGTTGGCGCCGATGCGCGAGCGGGCGCCCACGGTGATGGGGCCGAGGATGCGCGCGCCGGCTCCCACCCACACGTCATCCTCGATGACGGGGTAGCCGTCGTCCTTGGCGGTGCCCACGGTGTTGTTGCCGTAGAAGCGCACGCGGTTGCCCACCTTCGCGTCGCCGCCCACCACGGTGCCCAGGCTGTGGACGAAGTACACGCCGCTGCCCAGCTCCACGTCCTTGCCAATCTCCACGCCGAGCACCGCCGTCTGCGCCACGCGCAGCGCATGGTTGCCGAGCGGAATGCCCAATCCGAGCGCGGCCTCGCGCAGCCGCTGCAGCGCCAGCACCCGGTAGCCGTCCGAGGTGAGCACCATGGCGGCCACGGCCTTCAGGCCGGGCTGGCCGTACTCGGACTTCGCCACCTGCAGCGCATCCTCCTTGAGCGCCCGGGCCAGCTTGAGCACCTGGCCGGGCCGGCCGGCGGTGAGCGCATAGCGCGCCACGTGCTTCGCGGCCTTCGGGAGCGAGCCCGCCTCGGTGCGAGCGCCGCGCAGGTACTCCATGGCGTACGTCACCGAGGTGCCCATGAAGGCGGCCTTCTTCAGGCCGGCCTTGTCCGCCAGCTTCGCCGCGGCCATCACCGCCTGCGTCACCGGACGGGTGGCCTCGGGCGCCACCACCGCGGCGGCCAGCAGCGGCCGGGCCAGCGGATTCATCTCGAAGAGGTAGCGCCACGGATCCACCTGCGGCACGTCCGCGTGCTTCGCCGCCACGCGCGAGTCGAAGATGCCGTAGCGGTGCGCGCGCTTCAGCCACTTCTCGAAGCTGGTGTGATCCGAGCCGTGCAGCACGTACGCCTCGGTGCAGAACTCGAAGCGGCAGCCGGCCTTCTCCAGGCGCACGCCCAGTTCAATATCCTCGGACTGGCCCAGGCTCTTGTCGAAACCCCCGGCGGCCACGTAGTCCTCGCGGCGGAACGACACGTTGCCGGTGAAGAGCTGCCAGCCGTGGGCGCGCCGCTTGGGGCCGCTCATGCTCGCGGCGATGCGGTTGTTGAGCCACGCGTACCACCGCTCGAAGAGCGGCATGTCGGAGATGGCCGGATCCGGACGGATGCTGCCGATGACGACGTTGCGCGAGCCCTTCGGGTGACGCGCCAGGTGCCTGGCGAGGAAGTCCTCGGCCACCTGCATGTCGTCGTCGGTGATGAGCACCACCTCGCCGCGCGCCGCGAGCACGCCGCGGTGACGGGCCGCCGCCGCACCGGCGTTGGCTTGCGTCTCCACGCGCAGGCTGAAGGGCAGCGTCAGCTTCTCCAGGTGGGGCGCCACGGGCTCGCGCGAGCCGTCATCCACCACCACCACCTCGAAGTCCGAGGCGGGCAGCGTCTGCCGGGCGAACTGGCCCAACAGGCGCTGGATGAGGTCCACGCGGTTGTAGGTGGCAACGACGACACTCAGCCGCGGGCGCGAGGCCACGGGCCGAGGTGGAACGGCGGCGCCAGAGGCGCCGTGGGCTGCGCTCATTTCTTCGGAGCTCCGGACGTGGGCTGGAGGGTAACGCTTCCGAGGAAGCGCTCCTTCCCAATCAGGTCCAGCGTACGGCGAGCGGAGGTGTAATCCGAAGTGCCGAGGGAGACGCACAGCAGCGCCCGCTCGGCCGCCAGGGCGACTTCCAGGCCCACGGGGTTGGCGACCACGGAGTCCAGCAGCACCACCACCCGGTCTCCCTGCTCCACGTAGGCCATCATCTCGGCCACCACGTGCTGGGCGGCGCCGATCTCCAGGCCCTCGGCGTCCAGGAAGTGCACCGGCGTGCTGCTCTGCTTGTTGGCCACCTCGAGGATGGCCTGCACCACCTGCATTCCGGAGCCGCCCTCGTGCGAGGGCACCACCACCAGCGACGACCACCGGCCGCGCTGGTTGAGCATCGCCCACAGGTGCAGCAGGGTGCTGGACGGGACGCTGCTGGTGCTCTTCTGCTGCTGAGGCGCTGGCTGCTGCTGCTCGACGACCTCGGCCGTCCCTTCCCCGGTGAGGGCAGGGGCGGACGGAGACGCAGGGGCGGGCTGCTGGCGGTTGCCTCGAATCACCGACAGCGGCTGCACCACGCGCCGCTGATCCGGTGGGTTCGGACCACCGCCCCGGGAGCCACCCTTGGTCTTCTTGTCGTGAGGCTCGAACATGGGCAAGGCCATGTTACCGCGTTGCCGGGCGTTTGGCATCTCGGAAGCGACGGGGCTCTGGCCCTGACTGTCGTATTTCCGTGGCCTCTTCGGTTTGCGGTGCGGTATCATACCAGATTTCCTACGGGGCTGGCCGTTTTCTCAGGCGCCGAGACTTCGTTTCGCAGGCGTTGGGCGGTCGGCCACGCATTCGTCACCGTGGCGAGCTTCCCCGCACACGTCGCGGCCATTGCCACCAGGATGGTGCCCAGCCAGCTGATGGTGCCCATGTCTCCGAAACACTGGTTGGTATAGGCCACAATCACCGACATCGCCACCAATCCTCCCGCGCGGGCTTCCGGCTCGTGCGCCCGGTGGTAGGCGCGGACGGTGAGGAACATGGCGATGGACACCCAGCTCCACAAGCCCGAGAAACCGATGATTCCTCCGAAAGCGAGCATTCCCAGGACGGAGTTGTGGGGGTGGTACAGGTAGTCGGCGAAGGCGTGGGAGATGTCGGGCAGTTTGATCTTCTCGAGGAAGGGATGCCCCCAGCCGGTGCCCAGGATGGGGTGCTGCTCCCAGGTGTAGACGACGTCGAGGTTCTCGATGTCGCGGTAGTCCATCTGCCCCTTCTGGAGGTTCTCGCCCTCCACCAGCGACTTGAAGACACCGACGATGCCGAAGATGCCGGTGGGGTTGGACCAGCCCACGGCGAGGTAGAAGGGGAAGAGCGGGGCGACGAAGAGGCCGGCGCGGGTGGCGTAGCGCTTCACCTGGTGCCAGGGGCTGACGGCGTACGCGGCGATGAGCGAGAACGTGAGGCTCACGTACGCCAGGCGCCGGTCGTTGTAGTGCATGCCCATGAAGATGACGGCGCACACCCAGACCATGCGCCAGAAGTGCTTGCGGAGGGGCTGCTCCATCCACGAGGCGATGACGCACATGAGGCCGGTGACGTAGAGCACCGTGTCCGAGTGCGTGGTGGCGTACTCGTGGTACAGGCCGCGGGGCCGGGCGATGGTGAGGATGAAGAAGGCGCCCATGAATGCCTTCACGCAGCAGCCCACGATGACGATGCGGCCCACGGTGCGGAAGTCCTCGGGTCCGCGCAGCGCGACGTTGAAGAGCGCCACCAGCAGGGGCAGCGACATCATCTGGTGCCACTGCCACTTGGCCACCACCGAGTTGCCGCCGTTGATGTAGATGCCCCACAGCTGCAGCCAGAGGATGGTGGCCGGCACGGCGAGCAGCCCGAGGACGAGCGGCCTGGGCAGGGGTGGCGTGGGCGGACCGTCGATGGTGATGCCCATGGCGCGCCGGTAGGCGTTGAGCCCGAGCAGCCCGACGGTGGCCACGTCGATGAGGGGCAGGGACATGCCCGGCTTGGTGAAGAGCAGCAGGCCGGGGAAGTAGAGGGGGGACTGCCAGTGGCCCTCGTAGGGCACCTCGGTGACGAGGTCCACCGTGACGGCCATGGCGAAGATGGCGAGCGCCAGCGTGCGGATCTTCTGCTGGCACACCCACCACCCGCCGATGACGGCCGCCACCGGCAGCATGGCGACGGCCGGAGCCAGGACGAGCAGCCCCAATGTCGCCAGCGCCAGGACGGCCAGCGACGCGTAGAAGACGAGGGGACGGGAGAGGAAGTCCTGGATCATCGTCCGGAGCGGGCCGAGCTCCCGCTATCAGCTCAGGGCTTGGGGGCCTCGCGGGTGGTGCGCACCCACTCGCCCTTCTTCTCCTCGGGGCGGCTGAGCATCAGCCACACCTTCCAGGCCACGTAGAAGGGCGCCCAGGCCAGCGCCGACAGGCCCGACAGGCCCATGCCGGACACCCACCAGCCGCGCATCACGTAGAGCACCAGCGACAGCACGCTCGCCGCCGCCACGTACGCGGACAGCGTCACGTGCCCCTGCCACAGCGACAGGGCCCCGGAGGCCACCGTCACCGCGCCCGCGCCCAGCACCACCCAGCTCAGCGGCGGCACCAGCAAGTCCATGGCCAGGTCCACCAGCACCTTGTCGCCCTTGCGCAGGCCCTCGGCGAGCAGCGGCAGGCCGAACTTGCGCGTCATGGCCATGCGCCCGCCGTCCCAGCGGCGGCGCTGCGAGCGCGCGGCCTTCTCGCTCGTCACCATCTCGCCCAGGGCCTCGGCCTCCCAGGCGTAGTGCACGCGCTGGCCCGCCTTGCCCAGGCGGATGCCGTACTCCAGGTCCTCCACGATGGAGAAGGCCTCGTGGGGCACCTGGCGGATGATGGCGTGGGTGAAGCACATGCCGTTGCCGCGCAGGCCGCACGAGACGCCCAGCCGCTCCCGGCCCAGCGAGCGCACCTTGTGGAAGAGCGCCATGGCCACCGCCATCAGCCGGGTGCGCCAGGAGGCGTGCGGGTTGAGCACGCCGTAGTGCGCCTGCACCGCCTGCGCGCCCGCCTCCAGCCGCAGCGCGAAGGCGTGCAGCAGGTTGGGCGTCACCTCGGTGTCCGCGTCCACCACCACCACCGCGTCGGCGAAGCCATCCGCGAGGCTCCGCTCGAAGGCGAGCTGCAGGGCGTAGCCCTTGCCGCGCAATTCCTGGTTGTGGCGCACCAGCACCGTGGCGCCGGCCTCGCGCGCCCGGTCCGCCGTGGCGTCCGAGCAGTTGTCCGCCACCACGACGATGCGCCGCAGCTCCACCGGATAGTCCACCCGCGACAGGTTGGACACCGTGCGGGCGATGCCCGCCTCCTCGTTGTGCGCGGGGATGATGATGTCGAACTTGAGCCGCGGCGCCACCTGGGGTGGTGCCTTCTTCTCCCCCGACAGGAGCGTGAGGAGCAGCAGGTACCCCGCGGCGAGCAGCACCGGCAGGGCCAGGAGGACGAGCAGCAAGTCGAGAATCATGGGGTGGACTTCACAGGGGGTGCTTTAGCGGGAGGAGGACTGCGTCTCGAACGAGGGGGCTTCCAGCTCCGCGAGGACGGGCAGGCCCAGTCCACGCCGGACCTGCCAGGCCTGCAGCAGCTGGCCACTGAGCACGTCCCGGGCGAGCGCCGCGAAGATGCCCAGCAGGAGGCCCGCGAAGATGCCGCCGATGGCGATCACCTTCGCGTTGGGCTTCACCGGCGTGCGGGGGAACTCGGCCGGGGTGAGCACGGTGTAGCGGTACTTGAAGGAGGCCTGGGAGATGTCGCGCTCCAGCTTCGCCCCGTCGATGCGCTTGCGCAGCTGCTGCATGATGATGGTGCGCGCACGCACCTCGTCCAGCGACACCGCCGCCTTCGGGTTCTCCGACACCGCCGGGAGGATGCCCATCAGCACGCGCTCCAGGCCGTAGGGGTCCGGCACCGGCTCGTCGGGGAAGGGCACCGCGCCGCCACCGAAGCGCGCGTACTCCTTCGTCAGCTCCTCCTCCTCGGCCTGCAGCACCGCCGTGTTCGGCGAGCCCTTGGCCCTCAAACCGTTGATGCGCTGTTGGATCTCCACGATGTTGGGGTGGTTCTCCCCGTACAGCTTGCGTTGGGCCACCAGCTCGGCGTTGAGCCCTTCCAGGCGCCGGTTGTGCTGCTCCTCGGAGTCCGAGATGGCCCGGCGCTTGGCGCGGATGAGGAAGCGCAGCTCCGCCAGGTGCTGGTCCGTGTTGAAGCCACCCACGCGCGGGTCACCCACCGCGCGGCGGCGTTCAATCATGATGGCCGAGAAGACCTTCTCGAACTCGAGGAAGGCCTTCTTGTAGTTCTCCGTGGCCAGCTTCTCGTGCTCCTCGAGGATGGCGAGCGCGTCGGTGATGCTGGCGTTGTCCTCGCGCTGGCGGGCCTCGAGGAAGCTCAGCTGGGCGGCGTCCACCAGCTCGTAGGCGAGCTGTGGATCCGGCCAGGTGATGCCGAGGGTGACCTTGCCATCATCGGTGTTCACCACGAGGGCCTTCTCCAGCATGCCCACCATGGCGTCCAGCTTGATGTCCTCGCTGGGGCGGCCGGACAGCAGGTTCATCACCGTGTCCTTGAAGCGCAGCAGCGGGGCGCGCGTGGCGTCCCAGCGGTCCAGCAGGTTCACCCGCTTGATGAGGGCCACCAGGTTCTCGCGCCGCATCACCGCCTTGGAGGCGGCGAGCGTCACCGAGTCCACCTCGCCCGCCGGGTGCAGGGGGTTGGGCGGATCCGGATCCAACGCCGGGATGCGGTCCGGGTTGACCAGCGCGGCGATGGTGGAGGCGCGCTTGGGCAGCAGCGAGGCCTGGGCGTAGTAGCTGCGCGGCAGGAACTTGGCGAGCGCCAGCCCCAGCGCCGCCACCACCACGAAGGTGGCCAGGGCCAGCAGCTTGTGGCGCAGCACCGCGTTCTTCACGAAGCCCGCGTAGTCGCGCAGCGCCTCCCAGTCGAAGATCTGGGCCTGCGCGCGCTCCACCTCGGGCAGCTCGTCACGAGGAGCCTGGGACATGACCGCTCTACGCCTCCTTCCGCGGGCGCGCCGCCATCACGCGCTCCACCTGCTGGCGCAGCTCCTCGGGGGTGAAGGGCTTGATGAGGTAACCGCTCGCGCCCGCCTCCTCCGCCTGCGCCCGGTCCATCGTCTGCGTGCGCGCTGAAATCATCAGCACCGGCACGTCCTGCAGGCCCGGCGTGGCGCGGATGTGCTCACACACCTCGTAGCCGGAGATGTCCGGCAACGTCAGGTCCAGGCACACCAGGTCCGGCGTCTGCTCGGCCAGGAGCTCCTTGGCCGCCTGTCCGCTGAAGGCCTCGAGGACGCGCGTGTAGCCGAGGCTCTGCAGCATGTCGCTGAGCATCCTGCGGAACATGGGCGAGTCCTCCACGACGAGGACGGTTGTTCCTTGCTGCTGCATAGAATCTCTCAGGCCTTTTTCTCAGTCTTCCATTTGCGTCCAAACCGATAGGACGAGGAAGGCGTAGAGGAAGTTGTACGCCACGAACAGAGCCACCGCCCGTTTTACGCCACGCACCGCGTTGCGCTCGCGCGCCGCCAGGCTCGGCAGGATGAGGACGGCGTATAGCACCGACATCAGGATGAACTTCTTCATGGCCTGGTGCGCCTAAAGCCTACCACGATCATAGCGGACCACCAATCCAACACTGGTGTACCACTGGACGGCTGGCTGGCTGCCGATGACCACGTGCTTCGTCCAGGTGTACACGCCCTTGCCCTGGGCGAAGAAGTAGCGCGAGAACGGCAGGGGCCACAGCGCCTCCACCTCGGCGCGCGCCTCGGCATCGTCCCGGTGGACCCCCGTGGTGAAGGGGTGGGCATAGCGGAGCTTCGCCAGCACCTTCGCCTCGCGCCGGCCCTTCCATTCCAGCTCCAGGCCCGCGTCGGCCCGGGGGATGAGCTTGGTACTCAGGGGATCCATGTAGGGCAGGTAACGCGCGCGCACCTTGGCCTTCACCGGCCAATGGTTGCCAAGGGGGATGGGGGTGTTGAGGGTAGCCTCCAGGGTGGGCATCGCCAGGTGGGTCGGCAACTCGTCTGGTCGCCGGGGGTAGACCCGACCCACCGCGATGCCGGACTCCAGGCTCAGGTCCACCAGGGGGGTGAACTGGTGCTGGATGCCGGGGGCGAACTGGAGGACGGAGTCGCGGTTGCCGGTGGAGAACTCCACGTCCCGGCCGTACAGCGACAGGGTGAAGTAGTCGCGCCGCGTGGCGCCATAGAAGGACTGGAGGCGCAGCTCGGGGTAGCGCTGCTGCGGGTAGGCCGCGCTGCCGCGCCGCAGGGGGCGCACGGGACCCTCCAGCAGACCGTTGACGACCCAACCGAGTGTACCGGCCACCGACAGGCGCTTGATGCCGAGCGACGTCCAGAAACCCGCCGCCGTCTCCGTGTAGACGTATGCACTGTCCGTGCGGCTCGTCGCGCCCACGGGGGTCGCCGGCAGGCCGATCTTACCGACGCCCGCGTAGTCCTCGAAGGGGAAGGCGCCGAAGGTGGTGGTGTGGACGGCGATGAGCGAGAAGTCGCGGCGCAGCTTGTAGTCCGCGCGCGTGTAGACGGACTGGAGGATCTCCAGCGACGGCTTGATGAAGGACTGGCGGATGAGGAACTGCGGCTCGTAGATGAGCTTGACGTCGAGGCGGTTGGTGTAGAGGTAGCCCTCGAAGCGCGGCACGAGCATCAGGTCCGTCACCACGGGGGAGGCGGACGTCTCGGTGAGCAGCTTCGTGCGGGCCACGGACTCGACGCGGGCCGAGGCCTTGTATTTGACGGCCGGGGCGGAGGCCACCAGCAGCCAGCCGAGGGCCAGTGCGGGCAGCGCCATGCGGCTACTCCACCACCAACACGTCGCCCGTCTTCAGGCGGAAGGTGGGCGCGGAGCCCTCGCTGCGGGTGAGGGCCTCGTAGGTGAAGCGGATGCGCACCGGCGTGGCATAGCCGGGCTCCTTGCGCAGCACGTAGATGGCGTCGTCGCGCGCGTAGTCGGTGAAACCGCCGGCCTCGGAGAGCGCCTGCAGGGGGCCGGAGCCGGACTCGAGCAGCTTCTTGCCCGGGTTGCGCACCTCGCCGAGCACGGAAATCTTGATGGGCTGGGCCTCGTCCACGATGACGGTGACGACGGGGTTGGCCACCAGGTCCTTGAGCTTCGCCTCCATGGCGCGGGCGAGCGCGGCGGGCGTCATGCCGGCGGCGTCCACGTCGTTGAGCAGCGGCAGGCTGATGCGGCCATCGTCGCGCACGCGCAGGCGCGAGGAGATGTCACGCTGGTTCCACACGTTGACGTTGAGGACGTCGCCCTTGCGGATGAGGTAGCTGTCGTCCTGCTGCTGGGTCGTGGGCTCGCGGTAGTCGTCCACCCAGACGAAGCGGCCCGGCTTGTAGCAGGCGGGCAGCAGCAGGAGCGTGGCCAGCAGGGACCAGCGGCGGAGGGCGTGGGAGGAGGGCAGGCTCATGGAGGGCTTCATGCGGCGCGGACCTCGTCGGAGGAAGGCGGACCGGAGGGAGGCGTGCCGGCGGCGGGCGGGGACTTGCGGCGGTTGCGCACCATGCGCACCACTCCGAGCACCTCGTCCTTGCGCACCGCGCCGGTGAGGAGGATGAGGGACACGTAGAGCAGGCCGTCCACGACGAGCCGGGCGAGGCCGCGGACGAGGTCGCGCGCGTCCAGCCCCAGCTGGCCCATCAGCAGGTGGGCGGCGGTGACGGCGGCGCACACCCCCACCGTCTTGCCCAGCACGGCGAGGCTCCGCGTGTCCCAGGCCTTCGGGCCGATGGCGTATACGAGGACGATGGTGACGACGACTTCGTAGAGGGCCAGGGAGGTGGCCGCGGCGCTCGCGCCCCCCGTGACGCCCCGCCACTGCATGAAGGGGCCGATGAGCACCAGGTTGAGCACCAGCTTGAGGCCCACGGCCAGCACGGTGGTGCGCGTCACCGTCCACGGACGGTTGGCCGCCATCAGCCAGCTGCCGCACACCGTGGCCACGTAGGTGAAGACGAAGATGGGGGCCAGCAGCCGCAGCACCGGCGCCGCCGGCAGGTAGGCCTCGCCAATGAGCAGCCGCACCCACGTCTCGGCACCCAGCGCCAGCGCGAGCGTCACCGGCACGGACAGCGAGACGATGCCCTCGAGCCCCCGGCGGAGGATGCGGACGAACTCCTCCTCGGAGCTCGCCGCCGCGCGGGACATCATCGGCAGCAGCACCCAGCCGAGGATGGGCGAGAGCAGCATCGTCATGCCCGCGATGCCCCAGACGGCGCCGTAGTAGCCGACCTCGGTGGTGTTCGCGAGGGTGCCCAGCACGAAGACGTCCAGCGGCCCGTTGCTGGCGAGCGCCGCGTCGTTGAGGAAGAAGGGCAGGGCGGCCAGCAGCGCCGCGGCGGTGGCGCGCAGGTCCACGTTCAGCCGCAGCCCGGCATGCTGGCGCGTGAGGCGGAAGAGGAAGACGGCCTTGAAGAGCTCCGCGCCGATGAAGGGCGCGGCCAGCCAGGGCAGGGGCGCGCGGAGCAGCAGCATCGCGGCCAGCCCGAAGCCCCAGATGCACTTCATCAGGACGTGGGCCACGGACAGGCCGTCCACCTTCTCGTGCGCATGCAGCAGCGCGGCGAGGATGGCGTTGAGGCGGAAGAAGAACTGGTAGACGCCGAGCAGCAGCGCCAGGGTGCGCACCTCGGGAGGCGCGCCGCGCATGTGCATCACCACGGCCAGGGCGCCCAGCAGCACCACCGCGAGGACCCCCTGCAACAGCAGGGTGCCGCCGAAGAACTCGTTGGCGTGCTGCTTGCGGACGGCCACCTCCTTGCGGATGTAGACGTCCAGGCCCAGCGCGCTGAGGATGAAGAAGGCGGCGGCGGTGCCAGTGGCCCAGTTGTACTGGCCGAAGCTCTCCGGCCCCATGAGCCGGGGCACCAGCACCTGCAGGCCAAATCCGATGACGTACGTCACCAGCAGCGACCCACCCAGCTTCAGGGCGTTGCGCAGGGGCGTGTGGGTGTCCACCGGCGCGGGCACGGCCCGCGGGGTGGCCGCCTCGCTCGTCTGGGGCGTTTCGATGACGGGTACCTCGACAGGAATGGCCGAGCGCAGTGAACGACACAGGTACACCCCCGTCAAATACACGGATACATGTCTGTAGAGCGGGCGGCCGGGCTTCTCACCCCCTGAGAAGGCCCTGTGGGGTGGCCGACAGGGTGACTGCCTGGCCGCCCGGCTTGCTGGTAGGAGGGCTCCATGGAGACGTTCGAGCCCGAGCCGATCTTCCCGCATGAGCTCCGTGATGCCTGGCCCGCGCTCTCGCGGGACGAGCGCGTGGAGAGCTTCAAGCTGGTGCCCCACGCCACGGCGGACGACTTCTTCCTGTCGCTGTCCGCGCCGGAGCAGGCCGAGCTCATCCTGGCCATGGCCCCGGGCGAGCGGCGCACGTGGATGCGGCTGCTGGCCCCGGATGACGCGGTGGACGTGGTGCAGTCGGTCTCCGCCGAGCACCGGGACGCCCTGCTGCGGGAGCTGGACGAGGCCACGCGCCGCGAGGTGCAGGTGCTCCAGGCCTACGAGGAGGACGTGGCCGGTGGGTTGATGAACCCGCGCTTCGTGCGGGTGCGGCCGGAGATGACCATCGACGAGGCGATCGGCTACCTGCGCCGGCAGACGCGCGAGAAGGTGGAGACCGTCTACTACGCCTACGTGCTGGACGCGCGGCAGCACCTGCTCGGCGTGGTGTCGCTGCGCCAGCTCTTCCAGGCCGCCCCGGACAAGCGCGTGGAGGAGGTGATGCGGCGCGACGTGCTCACCGTCACCGAGAACACGGACCAGGAGGCCCTGGGCCGGCTCTTCGCCGAACAGGGCCTGATGGCCATTCCGGTGGTGGATGCCGAGCGGCGGATGAAGGGCATCGTCACGGTGGACGACATCGTGCAGGTGGTGCAGGAGGAGGCCACCGAGGACATCCAGAAGGTGGGCGGCATGGAGGCGCTGGACGCGCCCTACTTCGAGGTGGGCCTCCTCGACATGCTGAAGAAGCGCGCGGGCTGGCTGCTGGTGCTCTTCGTGGGCGAGATGCTCACGGCCACCGCCATGGGCCACTTCGAGGAGGAGATCGCCCGGGCGGTGGTGCTGGCGCTGTTCGTGCCGCTCATCATCAGCTCGGGAGGCAACTCGGGGAGTCAGGCCACCACGCTCATCATCCGCTCGCTGGCGCTCTCCGAGGTGCGGTTGCGCGACTGGTGGCGGGTGATGCGGCGCGAGGTGCTGGCGGGGCTGGCGCTGGGGACCATCCTGGGCGTGGTGGGCATCGCGCGCATCCTCATCTGGCAGGCGCTCTTCCACACCTACGGCGAGCACGCCTTGCTGGTGGCGATGACGGTGGGTGCGTCGCTGGTGGGCGTGGTGACATGGGGCACGCTCTCCGGCTCCATGCTGCCCTTCGCGCTGCGGCGGCTGGGATTCGATCCGGCGAGCGCCTCGGCGCCCTTCGTGGCCACGCTGGTGGATGTGTCCGGGCTCGTCATCTACTTCACCGTGGCCGCCATCCTCCTGCGCGGCACGCTGCTGTAGCCGGCGAGGGGCTTCATGAACGAGAAGAGACCGTGGGGGTTGCTGCTCAGTGTGTTGCTGGCCGGGTGCGCGGCCTCGGAGCCGGCGCTGCGCGAGCAGGAGGCGGAGCGGGAAGCGGCCGGGACGTGCCTGACCGTCCTCTGTGACGAGGAGGTGTGCGGCTTCTTCCGCTGCGAGGACGTGGCCGACGCCATGGCCGTGAGCGAGGGAGCGGAGGCCGCGCCCGGCGGCGTGGTGCAGGTGTTCGACCTGCAGGGGCTGGGTGTGTACCCGCCCGGCTACAGCGGTTCACCCATGCGGTACTGGGGCCGGCCGCTGCCGCTGCAACGGGAGCAGGGGGCCGTCTTCATCATCCCCTGGAGGAACCACCACCTCCGCAACCTGCTGCCGAGTCAGAAGCAGCTCATCGAGGAGGCCAACAGGAAGCTGAACCGGCCTCACGAGAAGCACCACATCTTCCCGCAGGAGTTCAAGAAGTGGTTCGAACGCAGGGGTATCAACATCCATCAATGGACGATGTGGATCGAGACAGAGCAGCACCAGCGCATCCACTGTGGTGAGCGTGGTGGTCCCTGGAACGCGGCGTGGCGGCAATTCAAGGCGGCGAATGAAGAAACCGCGACGAAGGAAGAAATCTGGAAGCATGCCTGGGAGCTGTGTGTGCGCTTCGGCCTGATGGCTCCCCTGCAGCCGTATTATGGCAAGACGCAGTTGCCTCCCCCCATCCCATTCTGAGGAGAAGATGAAGTACTACCGGCTGGACTCTGTTTCGTACGAGAGCGTGCGCTACACGGGGGAATACAGGGCTGAGCGGAGATGGGGCCTGCCCGGGCTGCATTGCCCCACATGCGGTGGGGACTGCGTTGGCTTGGAGTTCTACCCAAGCGTCGACCTCTCGGGATTGCCAGCGGCGAAGCAGCTCGAAGACGCCTGGCAGGAAACGGACGTCGAGAAGTTCGAACGCTTGAGGCAACTGGTGAAGCCGCTGGCTCCGGCCTGGGCGCGTCTGGCTCCTGGAGCCAGCTTCGGTCCACTCACCGGCTCGGCGCATGGCCGCTTCGCGCAGCTCTACACGCTGGACGGCGACACGGTGCTCATCCGCCGCGAGGCGTTGGATGAGCTCCATGCGGAGGGTCTGCGGGAATTGAAGGGGGTCCGCACCGGCCTTCGCTTCAGGCAGAGGAACGCGCCGGAGTTACTGGAACTGGAGGTGGAGATGCATGGCCTCTTCCACCCGGACTGCCTGCCACCCGGCAAGGTCGACCCCTGCGGCACGTGTGGCTGCTATCGCTTCCCCCTGCCCAAGCAGCCCCTGCTCGACGGGGCCTCGCTGCCGGAGCACCTGGACGCATTCCGGCTGCGCAACTTCACCAACGTCATCGTCATCACCGAGCGCTTCGCCGACACCCTGAACCGGTTGGGCTTCGAGGAGTTCTCCTTGCGCGAGCTCCCCGTGCGCTGAGTCCCCTGCCTCGGGACCTGGCGTCTTGCCTCCGCCCTGACTAGCTCGCGCCGCTGCCGGTCAGCACCACCGGCACCGTCTTGAGGATCAGGTTGATGTCGTTCTTGAGGCTCCAGTGGTCGATGTACTGCATGTCCAGGTACATCCACTCCTCGAACGAAATCTGGTTGCGGCCGGAGACCTGCCAGATGCACGTCAGGCCCGGGCGCACCGACAACCGCCGCCGCTGCCACGCCGCGTACTTCTCCACCTCGCTCGGAATCGGCGGACGCGGACCCACCACGCTCATCTCGCCGCGCAGCACGTTGATGAGCTGCGGCAGCTCGTCGATGGAGTACTTGCGGATGAACCGGCCAATCCGCGTGATGCGCGGATCGTTCTTCATCTTGAAGACCGGACCCGTCTGCTCGTTCATCGCCTCCAGCTTCGCCTTCAGCTCCTCGGCGTTCACCACCATGGAGCGGAACTTGAGCATGTGGAACGTCTTGCCGTGCAGCCCCACGCGCTTCTGCTTGAAGAAGATGGGCCCGCGGCTGGTGAACTTCACCCCCAGCGCCACGCCAATGAGCAGCGGCGAGAGCACCGCCAGCGCCGCCGCCGAGCTGACGATGTCGAACAGCCGCTTGAGCGCCATCTGGTGCGGCCGGAACACATGCGTCATGAAGTGCAGGTAGCCGTCGGAAATCGCATGGTCATCCACCGGCCGCGCCCGGTCGAAGCGCATGTGGTACGCCGGCAGCGCGAAGGGCAGGCCGAACTTCTCGCACAGCTTCACCGCCGCCTGCATCTCCGCCGAGTGCTTCAGCATGTTGCCGGCGATGTAGACCTCGTCCACCGGCACCGTGCACAGGATGTGCTCCAGGTCCTTCACCGTCCCCAACAGCGGCGCCGGCGGCGCCGTCGAGGCCGTCTCGTTGCTGAAGCTCAGGAAGCCGATGACCTTGCGCCGGTGCTTGTCGTTCAGGTCCTCGCCCGTGAGCCGGCCCATGGCTCCCACGCCCAGGATGAGCACCTCGTCCAGCGGCTGCTCCTGCCCCGACAGGTTGCGGAACAGCTTCAGGCGCAACAGCGCCACCGACGGCCACAACAGCGGCGGGAACAGGCTCAGCGCGACGATCCACGACTCGGTCCCCATCACCAGACGCGTGACGAAGAGCACCACCGTCACCACCATCACCTGGATGGAGATGAGCGCCAGGTCATCCAGCCGCTCGCGGTCCGCGAAGCGCACGTCATAGAGGCACAGCGCCGTGCCCACCACCAGCCACGCCACCACGCCCACCCCGAGCAGCACCCACACATCCGTGCGCTCCAGGTGCAGGTCGTGCCCCATCATCGTCGTGGAGATGAGCAGCGCGGCCACCACCAGCACCACGTCCACCGCCAGGTTCAGCTTGGCGGCGAACCCCGGCGCGAAGCGCGAGGGCAGCGACTCGGCGCGCTTGGGGCTCACCACGGACAGCTTCTCCGTCGTCTCCAGCGCCAGGCCCGGCGGCGGCGTCTCGGCGGGGCCCAGCCCCGGCGGCGGCGTCTCGGCGGGAGCCAACCCATTGGGTGGGGTCTCCGCACCCGCGCGCGCGCTCGTCGATGGCGGCTCGCTCGTGGTCACGTCAACTTGAGATGCGGGTCGCATGGAAGCCTTCCCTGATTCAACGCCAACAGAACCGCATGATAGGGGCCCGCGACGTCCGCAAAAAGCCAGGGATCGCGAACTGTTAAGACGGCACACCCCCTTCGTTGCGCGTTGCGCAGCGTAGAAGGCTGTCCCGAAATCCGTCAACCCTCCCTGGATTTTTACATTTTGATTGTTGCTCCAAGTGGACACGGATTCGCCCCGCAGTCCCATCACACACGCGCCGCTCTTGTAGGGGCATGGGATGTGCAGGTCATGAAAAGGACGTGTTGGGTCCTCCACGGGAGTCACCGCCATGCCCACCTCCGAGCCGCCCGTTTCCGCCGCCGTGGTGCTGTCGCGCCGTGAGCTGGACGCGGCCCTGTTCGATCTGGATGGCGTGGTGACGCGCACGGCGCAGGTGCATGCCGAGGCGTGGACGCGCCTGTTCGACGCGTACCTGGCGTCACACGCGCGGCCTGGGCCCTTCCAGCCCTTCACCCCGGAGGACTACCAGCGTTACGTGGACGGCAGGCCGCGACTGGACGGCATCCGCTGCTTCCTCGGGAGCCGGGGCCTCACGCTGCCCGAGGGCTCGCCGGAGGACGGCCCCGAGACGGAGACGGTGCGGGGGCTGGGCAAGCGCAAGAATGGCTACTTCCTCGAGGCGCTGGCGCAGCGGGGCGTGGAGGTGTTCGAGGGCGCGGTGGGGCTGCTGGAGCGGCTGCGGGCGGCGGGCTTCCGCACGGCGGTGGTGTCCGCGAGCCGCAACTGCGAGGCGGTGGTGCGGGCGGCCGGGCTCGCGCACCTCTTCGACGCCCGGGTGGACGGGGTGGAGGCGGGCAGGCTCGGGTTGCCGGGCAAGCCAGCCCCGGACACGTTCCTGGAAGCGGCACGGAGGTTGGGCGTGCCCCCGGCGCGCGCCGTGGTACTGGAGGACGCGCAGGCCGGTGTGCAGGCGGGCAGGCGAGGCCGCTTCGGTCTCGTCCTCGGCGTGCGCCGGGCGGGGCCGGAGGGCGCGCTGGTGCGGGCCGGCGCCGACGTGGAGGTGGCGCACCTGGCCACCGTGAAGGTGGAGGAAGGAGAGCCCTGAGTGATGCGGCCGATACGGGAAGTGCCCTCGGCGCTGGCGCGGTGGGACGAGGTATCGCGGCGGCTGGAGGGCCGGCGGGTGGCCCTCTTCCTCGACTATGACGGCACGCTCTCGCCCATCGTGCCCAACCCGGAGGACGCGCGGCTGTCGGAGGACATGGTGTCCACGCTGGTGGCGCTGGCCCGGCACTACCCGGTGGCCATCGTGAGCGGGCGGGACCTGACGGTGCTCGAGGACTTCGTGGGGCTGACGGGCGTGTACTACGCGGGCAGCCACGGCTTCGACATCCAGGGGCCGGGCGGGCAGACCTTCCAGTTGGAGGAGGGCCGGGCGCTGCTGCCGGAGCTGGACGCGGCGGAGCGGGAGCTGGCGTCGGGCCTGGCGGCCATTCCGGGCGCGAAGCTGGAGCGCAAGCGCTTCAGCGTGGCCGTGCACTGGCGGCACGTGGAGGAGGCCCGGTACGCGGAGGTGGAGGGGCTGGTGGACGCGGTGCTCGCGCGCCACCCGCGGCTGCGCAAGGGCGGCGGGAAGAAGGTGTTCGAGGTGCAGCCGGACATCGACTGGCACAAGGGCCGGGCGGTGCAGTGGCTGCTGCGCGCCCTGGTCCTGGAGAGCCGGGACGTGCTGCCGGTGTACGCGGGCGATGACCTCACGGACGAGGACGCCTTCCAGATGCTGGCGGGGAGGGGACTCGGGCTGGTGGTGCGGGGCGAGGTGGAGCGGCCCACGGCGGCGGACTACGCGCTGGAGGACGTGGAGGAGGTGCGCCAGTTCCTCGAGCGGCTCATCACCCGGGCCGGAGGGGCGGTGCGATGAATGGGGAGCACTGGCTGTTCACCTACGAGGGCTTCGAGCCGGGCAAGGAGGGCTTGCGCGAGGCGCTGTGCACGCTGGGCAATGGCTACTTCGCCACGCGCGGGGCGGCGCCGGAGGCCGAGGCGGACGAGACACACTACCCGGGGACGTACCTGGCGGGCGGGTACAACCGGCTGAAGACGGACCTGGCCGGGCGGGTGGTGGAGAACGAGGACCTGGTGAACATGCCCAACTGGTTGCCGCTCACCTTCCGGCTGGAGGGCGGTGACTGGTTCAACGCGCAGGCGGTGCGGCTGCTGGAGTACCGGCAGGTGCTGGACCTGGCGCGCGGGCTGCTGCTGCGCACGTTGCGCTTCGAGGACAAGCGGGGACGGCGCACGCGGGTGGAGCAGCGGCGCTTCGTGCACATGCGCGACAAGCACCTGGCGGGGCAGGAGCTGGTGCTGGTGCCGGAGAACTGGAGCGGCCGGGTGCACGTGCGCTCGGCGCTGGACGGGCGCGTGGTGAATGGCGGCGTGCCGCGCTACCGGCAGCTCAAC
This sequence comes from Archangium sp., assembly GCF_057119385.1. Taxonomy (NCBI): domain Bacteria; kingdom Pseudomonadati; phylum Myxococcota; class Myxococcia; order Myxococcales; family Archangiaceae; genus Archangium; species Archangium sp. The sequence continues at coordinate 105,870 of NZ_DBNGVP010000116.1, forward strand.
TGCAAGCACCTGCGGACGCTGGTGACGGAGGAGCTGGACGCGGAGACGCTGCTGCTCGAGGTGGAGACGGTGCAGTCGCGCGTGGAGGTGGCCGAGGCGGCGCGGACGCGGCTGTACGTGGAGGGGCAGCCGGCGAAGGTGCAGCGGGGGCTCGCCGTGGAGGAGGGCTACCTCGCGCACGAGCTCACGGTGGAGCTGCGCGAGGGCCAGCGGCTGGCGGTGGAGAAGGTGGTGGCGTTGTACTCGTCGAGGGACCTGGCGGTGTCGGAGGCGGCGATGGCGGCCCGGCACGCGGTGGAGCAGGCGCCCGCGCGCTTCGACGAGCTGGTGACCACGCACGTGCGGGAGTGGTCGCACCTGTGGCGCCGCAGCGACCTGGACCTGGAGGTGGCCGAGCCGGACCATCTCCACACCTCCTTGCGGCTTCACATCTTCCACCTGCTGCAGACGGTGTCCCCGCACACCATCGACCAGGACGTGGGGGTGCCGGCGCGCGGCTGGCACGGCGAGGCGTACCGGGGCCACATCTTCTGGGACGAGCTGTTCATCTTCCCGTTCCTCAACCTGCGGCTGCCGGCGCTGACGCGGTCGCTGCTGCGCTATCGCCACCGGAGGTTGCGGCGGGCGCGCGAGGCCGCACGCGAGGCCGGTTTCCGCGGGGCGATGTTCCCCTGGCAGAGTGGCAGCGACGGGCGCGAGGAGAGCCAGCGGGTGCATCTCAATCCCCGCTCGGGGCGGTGGGTGCAGGACGTGACGTGGCTGCAGCGGCACATCAACGCGGCCATCGCCTACAACGTCTGGCAGTACTACCAGGCCACCGCGGACACCGAGTTCCTCTACTTCTACGGGGCGGAGATGTTGCTGGAGCTCGCGCGCTTCTGGGCGAGCATGGCCCGGTGGAACCCCGAGCTGCGGCGCTACGAAATCCTCGGCGTGATGGGGCCGGACGAGTACCACACGGGCTACCCGGACCGGCCGGAGCCGGGGCTCGACAACAATTCCTACACGAACCTCATGGCGGTGTGGGTGCTGTGCAAGGGATTGGAGGTGCTCCCGCTGCTGCCCGGCGAGCGCCGGGATGAGCTGCTCGAGACGCTGGAGCTGGGACAGGAGGAGCTGGCGCACTGGGAGGACGTGAGCCGGAAGATGCGGCTGGTGTTCCACGAGGACGGCGTGCTGAGCCAGTTCGAGGGCTACGAGCAGCTCGAGGAGTTCGACTGGGAGTCCTACCGGGCGCGCTATGGCGACATCCAGCGGCTGGACCGGATTCTCGAGGCCGAGGGGGACTCGCCCAACCGCTACAAGCTGTCGAAGCAGGCGGACGTGCTGATGTTGTTCTATCTGTTCTCGGCGGAGGAGCTGGAGCAGCTCTTCGAGCGGCTGGGGTACCCGTTCAAGCCCGAGATGATTCCGAGGACGGTGGACTACTACATGCAGCGGGCCTCGCATGGCTCGACGCTGAGCGGGGTGGTGCACTCGTGGGTGCTGGCGCGAAGCGACCGTCCCCGCTCGTGGAAGCTGTTCAGCGAGGCGTTGCGGAGCGACATCTCGGACGTGCAGGGCGGGACGACGCCGGAGGGCATCCACCTGGGCGCCATGGCCGGCACGGTGGACCTGATGCAGCGGGCGTATACGGGCATCGAGGTGCGCGGGGACGTGCTGCACTTCAACCCCAACCTGCCCGAGGGGCTGACGCGGCTGAAGTTCCTGCTGCGCTACCGCAAGCACATGGTGGAGGTGGAGATCACCCAGGACAAGCTGGTGCTCAACAGCCGGTGGCCCGCGCCCGCGCCGCTGGAGTTCGCGCTGCGGGGCCAGCGCCACCGGCTCCTGTCCTGCGAGACGCGGGAGTTCCCCATCGAGAGACCCCCGGTCTCCCTCGAGTCGGAGCTGCACGGCGCGGGCCCGTGAGCGCATCTCCTCACGCCGTCAATTTCCCCTCGCCCTCCGGGAGAGGGACGGGGTGAGGGGGCCACGTGCCCCGGGTTGAATCCGTGGAGGCTCCCTCTCCCTCTGGGAGAGGGCTGGGGTGAGGGTCTCGAGACCGAGCGGGTGCATTTGAGGATCCGCCGCAGTGCCATTCTGCTAGATGGCCCATACGCCATGAGCTTCGTCGAGGAATGGGGCCTACGACTACCTGGAGAAGGTCCCCACCCTGCCCGCGCTCTTGCGCGTCAAGGTCCGCAATGCCGCGGAGGCGATTCGGGAGCGCCGGCTCGCCGCGCTCAGTGCCGAGGACCGCGAGAAGGAGATTCGCGACGTGTGGAACGCCGTGCGGACCGAGGCGGACCACCACAGGAAGGGCAAGCTGTTGGAGGACTTGATGGTCCTCCTCTTCAAGACCGTGCACGGCTTCACGCACGTCGAGACCCGGCGCAAGAGCAGGGATGAGGAGATCGACATCTTCATCCGCAACGAGTCCTCCGAGGCGTTCTGGGTGGGCGAGCAGTCCCAGTACGTCATCGTCGAGTGCAAGAACTGGTCGAAGCCCGTGGGTCCCAGTGAGCTCGTCGTCTTTCGCGACAAGATCGTGAACCGGGGAGGCCGCTGCCGCCTCGGCTTCTTCGTCGCCGTGGGGGGCTTCACGGAGGGCTTCTTCACGCGCTCGGCGACCTTCCGCAAGGACGACGTGCTGGTCGTTCCCGTGGGCCCGAACGACCTCGAGGAGCTGGTGCTGTCCAAGGACCGCAACGAGGTGCTCAAGAAGCTCCATGCCCGAGCGGTCATGTCGGGCAACGGTCACTGAGGCGGTGAGGGGGGAGCGAAGGCTCTCCTCACTCCTTCCCGGTCCCGCGGGCCCGCACCCGCTCGCCCGTGGTGAAGAACAGGCCCCCGGCCACGTGGTGCACGGAGCGGTGCTCCTCCGCGCCCTCGAAGTCGAAGCTCCCGTTCTTCCACACCGAGTCCTCGACCCACGCCGCCACCACCTCGGCGATGAACAGGTCATACTTGCGCTGCACGTCCGGCTCCGGGAGCACGCGGCACTCCAGCCAGCCCACGCACCCCTCCACCAGCGGCGCCTTCACGCGCGAGGCCGGCGCGGCCTTCAACCCATACAGCGCCCACTTGTCCTCCTCGCGCCCCGTCACCGAGCCCACCGCGTACACCTGCTCCAGCTGCGCGCGCGTGGGGACGCACAGCGTGAATTCTCCCGACGCGTCCACCAGCTCGCGGGTGAGGGTGCTCTCGGCGATGACGACGGCCACCTTGGGCGGCTCGAAGTCGAGCGGCATGGCCCACGCCGCCGCCATCACGTTGGTGCGGCCGTGGGCGGCACTCGTGACGAGCGTGGTGGGGCCATGGTTCAGCAGCTTGTAGGCACGGCGCAGCTCGAGCGGGACTCTCATGCCCGGCGGTGTATCACCACCGCACCGGCAGCGACTCGAATCCGCGGAAGAGCAGCCCGCCACACTTGATGCGCGGCAGCTTCGTCACGTCCAGGCGCAGCTCCGGCATGCGGTGCAGCAGCTCCTCGAAGGCGATCTCCAGCTCGCGGCGCGCCAGGCCCGCCCCCAGGCAGTGGTGCGGCCCGAAGCCGAAGCTCATGGACTTCTGCTGGTGCGGATCCCTCGAGATGTCGAAGTACTCCGCGTCCTTGAAGGCCGCCGGATCGTGGTTGGCCGCCGCCAGCCCCAGGAACACGATGTCGCCCTTGCGGATGGTCCGGCCCCGCAGCTCGATGGTGTCCACGGCGATGCGGTGCACGAAGGGCACCGGCGGAGCGAAGCGCATCATCTCCTCGATGGCCGGCTTGAGCAGCGCGGGCTCCCTGCGCAGCAGCGCGAGCTGCTCCGGGTGCGTGAGCAGCTCGTACAGGCCGTTGCTGAGCTGATCCGTCGTGGTGAGGTGACCGGCCGCGAGCAGCAGGCTCGTGTTGGCCACGATCTCCTCCGTCGTCATCCCGCCGCCCTGCTCCTGCGAGCGCAGCATGTGGCTCACGAGGTCGTTCCCCGGCTCCCGGCGGCGCTCCTCCACGAGGTTCGTGAGGAACTGGTTGATTCTCGCCTGGCCCTCGTTGGCCTGGCGGGCCACTTCCAGGATGTTCTTCGCCGCCCCCGTGCTCGTCAGCTGCGTCACCGCCTCGCCCCACTGCTGCAGGCGCTCACGGTCCTCGGGGGTGATGCCGAGCAGCTCCGCGATGACGAGCGGCGGCATCTGGTAGAAGAGCTCGGGCACCAGGTCCGCCTCGCGGCGGCCGCGCAGCTTGTCCAGGTGCGTCACCAGCGTGCGGTGGATGAGCGGCCGCCAGCTGTCGAGCACCTGCGGCGCGAAGGCCGCCGCCGTCTGCCGCCGCGGCTTCAGGTGGGCCGCTCCGTCCTTGCAGGCCATCTGCCGCTTGAAGGTGTCCGTCACCTCGCGGATGGACTCGGGGCTCAGCCCCATCATCTGGAACTGGTGCTCCAGCACCTTGCCCCGGTCCGCGCTCAGCCTCGAGTCCCTCAGCCCGTTCATCACGTCTTCATGGCGCGTGAGGAACCACCCGTGCACCACGTCCGACCAGTGCACCGGATCGTTCTCTCTCAATTCCTTGTAGAAGGGGACCGGATTGAGCAGGTTCTCCGGATCGACAGGATTGAGTTGAAGCTTCCGGGCCGCGCTCGCCATGGGGTTCCCTCCTCACATCCACCAGCAGTTACAGCTCTGGCGGGGTGTGCCTGAATCGCACCGTTGTCCAGGCTTGATATGCAGATGCCAGGCCAGCACGTGATGCAACACATTGGCCGACACCGCGAGGGTCGAAAGCTTGGGATTCCGGCGTCCTTCGCTTGTAGGACCGGGTATGTCTCAAGGAGCAAATCCGCTCGAATCGCATCCGCGGGGCAGGGTAGCCGGGGACTCCTGGGTCACGTGGCACCCAATAGGTGGGGAATTACCGGGGGGATGTCACGGGGCGTGCGCGTGGGGGCCTCGGAGGCCGAGCAGATCGGGCCGTGGTACAGGTTCGCGCGCATGGACACGGAATTGTTGAAGCGGGTGGTCATCCGCGAGGCGCGGCCCGAGGACGACGCGGCCATCGGCGAGCTGCTGGTGGAGGCATTCGTGACCCAGTACGCCCGGAAACTACCCGAGGTGGTGTACACGGACGCGCGCAAGCAGAGCCTCCGGGACACGGCGGGCAAACGCGCGGTGGCGACGGTGCTGGTGGCGGAATTGGAGGGGCGTGTGGTGGGGACGGTGGCGCTGTGGCCGCCGGGAGCACCCGGCTCGGAGGCGTGGCTGCCGGGAGCGGCGGACCTGCGGCACCTGGCCACCGCGGTGGAGCTCCACGGGCAGGGCCTGTCCGTCCCGCTGATGGAGGCGGCCGAGCGGAAGGCGCGGGAGTGGGGCGTGCCCGCCATCTGCCTGCACGTGCGCCGGGGCGCGGCGGGCGTGGCGCGCCTGTACCAGCGCCGCGGCTTCACCCGCGAGCCCTCGGCGGACCTCGACACGCCCAGCGTGTACCTCGAGGCCTACGTGCTGAGATTCCAGGACTGAAGCGAGTGCCCGCTCCCCCTCCCGCCGGGGTGAGGACGAGGAGCCCGCGAGCGCGTGCCTAGATTCAGGGCGAACGGGGGACCCTCATGCGCGCGCCGCCCATCTCCGACTACGCCTTGCTGTCCGACTGCCACTCCGCCCTGCTCGTGAGCCGTGGCGGCTCGGTGGACTGGCTGTGCTACCCGCGCTTCGACTCGCCCGCCGTGTTCGGCCGGCTGCTGGGCGCCGAGGCCGGACACTGGGTGCTGCGGCCGGTGAAGGGCCGCTCGCACCGGCGCTACCTCGAGCGCACGCTCGTCCTGGAGACGCTGCACCACACGCCCACCGGCATCGCCGTGCAGGTGGAGGCCCTGGCCCTGGGACGGGGCAAGCGTGGGCACGACCTGGGGGAGGGCGCGCCCGGCATGGTGCTGCGCCGGGTGATGTGCGTGGAGGGCCAGGTGGAGTTCGAGACGGAGTTCTGCCCCCGGCCCGAGTACGGCCTGGTACACCCGCTGCTGCGCGAGGTGGAGGGCGGTGTGCTGGCCCAGGGTGGCGCGGACCGGCTGCGGCTCTCCTCGCCGGTGCGTCTGCGCTTCGGCGACTGCCGTGCCTTCGGGCGCTTCACCCTGCGGGCGGGCGAGTCCGTGTGCTTCGCCCTGGAGCACCGCGCGTGGTGGGCGCCGCCGCCGCGGGCCTGGAGTCAGCAGGAGCTCCAGGCGTGGCTGCAGGACACGGTGGAGGGGTGGCGCAGCTGGTCGGACATGCACCAGAACTACGAGGGCCCCTGGCGCGAGCTGGTCCACCACAGCGGCCGCGTGCTGCAGGCCCTCACCTTCCAGCCCACGGGCGCCATCGTCGCCGCGCCCACCACCTCGCTGCCCGAGTCCGTCGGCGGCGAGCGCAACTGGGACTACCGCTACACGTGGCTGCGCGACACGAGCCTCACCCTCGAGGCCCTCTGGGTGGCCGCCTGCCCGGACGAGGCCTGGCGCTTCTTCGACTTCCTCACCTCGGCCCTGACGCAGATGCGCCGGGGAGAGGACTTGCAGATCATGTTTGGCATTGGCGGCGAGCGGGACCTGAGCGAGCGCGTGCTGCCGCACCTGCCCGGATGGCGGGGCAGCTGGCCGGTGCGGGTGGGCAACGGCGCATGGACGCAGCGGCAGCTGGACGTCTATGGCGAGGTGCTCGCGGCGGCGCACCGGCTGGAGCCGCAGTTGGGGGGACTCGACGAGGCCGGACGGCGATTCCTGTGCACGCTGGCGGACACGGCGGCGGACCGCTGGGCCGAGCCGGATCAGGGCATCTGGGAGATGCGGGGCGCTCCGCGTCACCACCTCTACTCGAAGCTGATGTGCTGGGTGGCCATGGACCGGGCGCTCGCGTTGAAGGGCATGCTGGGCGCGGGTGCGGAGCGCGTGGGGCGCTGGGCGCGGGTGCGGCGCGACATCCGCGCGGCCATCCTGGAGCACGGGTGGAACCAGGACGTGCGGGCCTTCACCCAGTCCTTCGACTCGGACGTGCTGGATGCGTCGGTGTTGATGCTGCCCATCAGCGGCTTCCTGCCGGCGAATGAGCCGAGGATGCGGGCCACCCTGGAGACGATCGCCACGGACCTCACGGATGACCGGGGGCTCGTGTACCGCTACCGCGCGGAGGACGGGCTGGTGGGCGAGGAGGGGACCTTCTTCCTGTGCACCTTCTGGCTGGCACAGGCCCAGGCCCTGGCGGACGAGGTGGAGCGGGCCCGGGAGACGTTCACGCAGGCGGTGGAGCACGTGAACGACGTGGGGCTGCTGTCCGAGGAGGTGGAGCCCGAGAGCGGCGAGCTGCTGGGCAACTTCCCGCAGGCCTTCAGCCACATCGGCCTGGTGAACGCGGCGTGGGCCATCACCCAGGCCGAGGAGCGCCGCGAGCGCAGGGCCCTGTCCCGGGCCAGGGGTCTCGAGCTGCTCGTTCCTGGATAGTTCCGTCCGGCCCGTGGGGGAGGGCGGCCGGCCGGGGATGTCATACTCCCCGGGTACGCTGGCCTCGCGCCGGTCGTCCCCGGTGCACCTCCCCATGTCCCGCTACCGCTTGTCGCACAGTGATGCCGTCGAGTGGCTCCGCTCCCTGCCGGAGTCCTCCGTGGATCTCGTCATCACCGACCCCGCCTACGAGTCCCTCGAGAAGCACCGCGCCATCGGCACCACCACGCGCCTCAAGCGCAGCAAGGGCTCCAGCAACCTCTGGTTCCAAATCTTCCCCAACGCGCGCTTCCCCGAGCTGTTCGCCGAGGTCTGGCGCGTGCTCAAGCGGGACTCGCACTTCTATCTCTTCTGCGATCCCGAGACGATGTTCGTCGCGAAGCCGCTCGCCGAGGCCGCGGGCTTCCGCTTCTGGAAGCCCATCGTCTGGGACAAGCAGCACATCGGCATGGGCTACCACTACCGCTCCCGCTACGAGCTCATCCTCTTCTTCGAGAAGGGCCGGCGGCGGTTGAGCGACCTGGGCGTGGCGGACGTGCTGCCCGTGCCCCGCGTCCACCGCGGCTACCCGGCCGAGAAGCCTCCCGCGCTCAGCGAGGTGCTCATCCGCCAGAGCAGCTCGCCCGGGGACGTGGTGGTGGATCCCTTCCTGGGCTCGGGCTCGGTGGGCGTGGCGGCGGTGCGGCTCGGGCGCGACTTCCTGGGCACCGACATCTGTGACGAGGCCCTCGACATCTCCCACACCCGGCTGCGCGCCGAGGGGGCGGTGCCCGAGGAGACGGAGGACCCGCGGGCGATGCGCCTGGCCCGCAGCGGATGAGTGGCCAGACGGGGGAGGGATTTTCCAAACCAATCCATATGGTTTTTCCGTGGAGGCTGGAGAATACCGCCCTTACTTGACTTCCCTGGAGTGATACGGGTATTCAAACCGTCCCAACACCAGGAGTCACGATGCGTCCAATGAAGGCAGTGGTTTCCGCCGCCCTGCTCACGCTGTCCGCGTGCGGGCCGGAGCAGGCCGAGCCAGTGGAGCCGCAGGGGGGAGAGACCCTTGGCACCACCTCGAACTTCCTCAAGGCCTCGGAGAACGCCGTTCCCGGCCAGTACATCGTCGTGCTCAAGGAGCCGGCGCCCGGCGTGGCGGCGGAGAAGGTGCCGGACGTGGCCCGGGGCCTGGCCTCGCGCTATGCCGGCAGCGTGGGCCGCACCTTCGAGCACGCCCTGCGCGGCTTCACCGTGAACATGTCCGAGGCCCAGGCCCGGGCGCTCGCGAAGGACCCCGCGGTGAAGTACGTGGAGGAGGACGCGCTCGCCCACGCCATCGAAGCCAGCACCCAGACGAGCCCGCCGTGGGGCCTGGATCGCGTGGATCAGCGCAACCTGCCGCTCAACGCCGCGTACACCTACACCAGCAGCGGCTCCTCGGTGCACGCGTACATCCTCGACACGGGCATCCGCGCCACCCACACCGAGTTCAGCGGCAACGCCACCGCGGACTTCACCTCCATCTACGACGGCAACGGCGCCAATGACTGCCACGGGCACGGCACGCACGTGGCGGCCACCATCGGCGGCAGCACCTACGGCGTGGCCAAGAGCATCTCCCTGCACGGCGTGCGCGTCATCAACTGCAGCGGCAATGGCACCACCTCGGAAGCCATCGCCGGCGTGGACTGGGTGACGGCCAACCACATCAAGCCGGCCGTGGCCAACATGAGCCTCCAGTACCCGGCCACCCAGGCCCTGGATGACTCCATCCGCGCCTCCATCCGCGCGGGCGTGACGTACGTCGTCGCCGCCAACAACTTCAACCAGGACGCCTGCCTGCGCTCGCCCTCGCGCGTGGCCGAGGCCATCACCGTGGGCGCCACCGACAGCGCCGACCAGCGCGCCTCGTTCTCCAGCTGGGGCACCTGCGTGGACCTGTTCGCCCCGGGCGTGGACGTGCTCTCCGCCTACTACACGGCGGATGACGCCACCACGTTCATGAGCGGCACCTCCATGGCCACCCCGCACGTGGCGGGCGCCGTGGCGCGCTACCTGCGCGTGGTGCCGGGCGCCACGCCCGCCCAGGTGCAGGACATGATCAACACCAACGCCTCGGTGAACAAGGTGGGCAACCCGGGCACGGGCTCGCCCAACCGGCTGCTGTACACGGGCTTCGTCGGCGAGACCTTCAGCAACGGCTCCGTGTACGCCGGCCTCGGCCAGGACACCTACGGCGACGTGCAGTACCAGGCCATCAACGTCCCGGCGGGTCAGGCCCGGCTCGACTTCTTCATGTCGGGCGGCACGGGTGATGCCGACATGTACGTGCAGTTCGGCTCCCTGCCGACGCTGAGCACCTGGTCCTGCCGGCCGTACGTGGGCGGAAACCAGGAGACGTGCACCTTCTTCAACCCGCCGGCCGGCACCTGGTACGTCATGGTCCGCGCCTACAGCCCCTACTCCGGCGTGAGCGTGGCGGGCGTGTGGAGCAACCCGCTGCAGAACGGCATGTCGGTCACCGGCGTCTCCGCGAACATCTTCGAGCGCCGCTACTACACGCTGGACATGCCGGCCGGGTACACGAACGTGCGGTTCGACACCTGGGGCGGCACGGGTGACGTGGACGTGCGCGGCAGGTCCGGCAGCGTGCCGGGCTTCGGCGCGGAGTGCACCTCGTCGGCCTCCGGAAACACGGAGAGCTGCTTCAAGGGCGGCGCGACGCCCGGCACGTGGTTCGTCGAGCTGAGGCCGAAGTTCAACTTCTTCAATAGCTCGACGTGGTCGTTCAGCAACGTGTCGCTCATCGGCTGGTACTACTAGCCAGCGGCAACCGCGCGCCGCGGGCTCACGGGAGGGGGTTCCTGTCCCACCTCCCGGGAACTCGCGGCGCGTGTGGATTGGACGGAGTAAGGTGCTCCCTCTACATTTCGGGCGGCCTTACACGTTGGGCCGGGGGAGCAACATCATGCGCGCGCTGCAGCTCGAGAGGTTGGACGGTCCCGAGGGTCTGAAGTTGGTGGACGTGCCGGAGCCCGAGGCGGGTGACCAGGTGCTCATCGACGTGGTGGCGGCGGGGGTGAGCTTCCCGGACCTGCTGCTGACCCAGGGCAAGTACCAGATGAAGCCGCCGCTGCCCTTCGTGCCGGGCGTGGACGTGGCCGGCGTGGTGCGCAGCGCTCCCGCGGGCGCGGGCGTGAAGGCCGGTGACAAGGTGATGGCCTTCACCCTGCTCGGTGGCTGGGCGGACGTGGTGGCCGCGGCGCCGAACATGACGTTCCGCATTCCCGAGGGCTGGAGCTTCGAGGCCGCCGCGGGCACGGTGATGAACTACCACACGGCCTATTTCGCGCTGCACAAGCGCGGCCGGTTGCGCACGGGCGAGACGGTGTTGATCCACGGCGGAGCCGGCGGCCTGGGCACGGCGGCCATCCAGGTGGCGCGGGGCTCGGGGGCCCGGGTGTTCGGCGTGGTGAGCACCGAGGAGAAGGCCGAGGTGGCTCGCAGCGCGGGCGCGGACCGGGCCTTCCTGTCCTCGGGTGACTGGGTGTCGCGGGTGATGGACGCGACGAAGGGCAAGGGCGTGGGCATGGTGTTCGACTCGGTGGGCGGAGACATCTTCGACCAGAGCCTCAAGTGCCTCGCCCCCGAGGGCCGGCTGCTGGTGGTGGGCTTCGCGGGCGGACGCATTCCCGAGGTGAAGGTGAACAAGCTGCTGCTCAACAACATCGACGTGGTGGGCGTGGCGTGGGGCGCCTTCGTCATGCAGAAGCCCCAGTACACGGGCGAGGTGGGCAAGGCGCTGGCCGGGCTCGCGGACAAGGGCTTCGTGGAGCCGCTGGTGAGCAAGGTGTTCCCCCTGGAGCAGGCCGCCGACGCCCTGCGCGAGCTGGAGTCCCGCCAGGCCACCGGCAAGGTGGTGCTGCGTCTCCGGGAGGGGTGAGTCCCGCGTTTGGAGGTAGCATCGGTGCCCTCTACCCATGGGGGATGCACCGATGCTCACCGGACGCATGATGGACTTCCCGCTCACGCTCACCCACTTCCTCGAGCGTGCCCGCACCTACTTCGGCCGCTCGGAGATCGTCAGCCGCCAGCCGGACAGGACGCTCCACCGCTACACCTACGCCGACTTCTACCGGCGCACCTGCAAGCTCGCCCATGCGCTCGCCCGGCTCGGGGTGAAGCCCGGCGACCGCGTGGCCTCGCTCAGCTGGAACCACCACCGCCACCTGGAGCTCTACTTCGCCGTGCCCTCCATGGGCGCCGTCATCCACACCCTCAACCTCCGGCTCCACCCCAACGACCTCGGCTATATCGCCCGCCACGCCGAGGACCGCGTCATCGTCGTGGACCGCTCGCTGCTGCCGCTCCTCGAGAAGTTCATCGCCGCCGTCCCCTCCGTGCAGCACGTCATCGTCATCCCCGATGACGGCCCCACCCCCGACGGCCGCCTCGACTACGAGAAGCTGCTCGCCCCCGAGCCGGACTCCTTCGCGTGGCCCGCGCTCGACGAGCGCTCCGCGGCGATGCTCTGCTACACCTCCGGCACCACCGGCAACCCCAAGGGCGTCCTCTACTCGCACCGCTCCTGTGTGCTGCACGCGCTCGCCCTGTGCATGACCGACACGTTCGGCATCGGCGAGCCGGATGCCATCCTCCCCGTGGTGCCCATGTTCCACGCCGCCGCCTGGGGCATGCCCCACGCCGCCGTCTTCACCGGCGCACGGCTCGTCTTCCCCGGGCCCCACCTCGACCCTACCTCCCTGTTGGATCTCATGGCCGGCGAGCACGTCACCCTCGCCGCCGGGGTGCCCACCATCTGGCTCGGCATCCTCGCCCTGTTGGATCAGGAGCCGAAGCGCTGGGATTTGCGCTCCGTGCGCACCATGGCCATCGGCGGCTCGGCCGCGCCTCCCGCGATGATCGCCGGCTTCCTCCACCGCCATGGGCTCGTCGTCACCCACGCCTGGGGCATGACCGAGCTCAACCCCGTGGGCACCCTCGCGCGCCCGCGCCGCCACCACGAGCACCTCCCGCAGGAGGAGCGGCTCGCCATCCGCGCCACGCAAGGCTTTGCCCTCCCGCTCGTCGAGGTGCGCCACGTGAGCGACGCGGGCAAGGTGCTCCCCTGGGATGGCTCCACCATGGGTGAATTGGAGGTGCGCGGGCCCTGGGTCGCCTCCTCGTACTACGGCGGCGAGGGCCCGGACCGCTTCACCCCGGATGGCTGGTTCAAGACGGGCGATGTCGTCACGCTCGACGCGGACGGCTACGTGCGCATCACAGACCGCTCCAAGGACGTCATCAAGTCCGGCGGCGAGTGGATCAGCTCCGTGGACCTGGAGAACGCCCTCATGGCCCACCCGGCCGTGCTCGAGGCCGCCGTGTTCGCCGCGAAGGATCCCAAGTGGGACGAGCGCCCCCTGGCCGCCGTGGTCTTCAAGCCCGGCCAGTCCGTCTCCAAGGAGGAGCTCGCCGCCCACCTGGAGAAGCGCTTCGTGAAGTGGTGGCTGCCGGATGACTACGTCTTCGTCCCGCAGATTCCGCGCACCTCCACCGGCAAGTTCCTCAAGACGAAGCTGCGCGAGGACTACGGCCACTACCTGCTCGAGAAGCAGCGCCAGGGCCACTGACGTCCTCCGTCACCGCAGGGGGCTTCCCGCGCGGAAGCCCCCCGGAGGACGGGGTCCTCGGGTGGAGGTCCGTTCCTCTCCCGCTCGTATCCCGGGAGTGAGTGCGCCGCGCACGGTCCGTGACAGGGCCGTGAGACACTCCTGACGCCGAGTTGACCCGGGCTCCCCGCGAAGCCGTGAGAGGTTGCGCTCGCACCCTCTCCCCCCGAGGAACTTCATGCAACTCGATCGCCGCAACTTCCTGCGTCTGTCCGCGCTCAGTGGATCCGCGCTCGCCCTGGGCCCCGCCTTCTGGCGCAACGCCTACGCCGCCCCCGCCCAGCCCGGCCCCAGCCCCTATGGCGCCATGTCCGGCTCGGCCGACGTCAACGGCGTCCGCCTGCCCGCCGGCTTCTCCTCGCGCATCGTCGCCCGCTCCGGCCTCCAGGTGGCCAGCACCGGCTACACCTGGCACGGCGCTCCCGACGGCGGCGCCTGCTTCCCCGTCTCCGGCGGCGGGTGGATCTACTCCTCCAACTCCGAGAAGTCCTCCGGCACCGGCGGCGCCTCGGCCCTCAAGTTCGATGCCGGTGGCGCCATCGTCGGCGCGTACCGCATCCTCTCCAACACCACCTCCAACTGCGCCGGAGGCCCCACCCCCTGGGGCACCTGGCTCTCCTGCGAGGAGTTCTCCGGCGGCCGCGTCTGGGAGTGCGATGTCACGAAGCCCTCGCAGGGCTCGGTGCGCTCCGCGCTCGGCACCTTCGCCCACGAGGCCGTCGCCGTCGACTCCGATGACTTCCGCCTCTACCTCACCGAGGACAGCACCAGCGGCCGCTTCTATCGGTTTACTCCGTCCGCCTATCCCTCGCTCGGCTCGGGCACCCTCGAGGCCGCTCGGGTGTCGGGAGATCCGCTCACCGGCGCCACCGTGACGTGGGTGGCTGTGTCCTCCACCAAGCCCGCCTCCCAGCAGACCAATGCCTCGCAGACCTCCGTCTTCAACGGCGGCGAGGGCTGCTGGTACGACCGCGGCGTCGTCTACTTCACCACCAAGGGCGACAACCGCGTCTGGGCCTATACCCCCTCCACCTCGCGCCTGGAGATCATCTACGACGACAACCTCTACCCGAACTCGCCCCTCACCGGCGTGGACAACGTCACCGTGTCCTCCGCCGGGGATATCTACGTCGCCGAGGACGGAGGAGATCTGCAGATCTGCATCATCACCCCGGGCCGGGTGGTGGCCCCGTTCCTCCAACTCGTGGGACACAACAGCTCGGAGATCACCGGTCCCGCCTTCAGCCCCGATGGCAAACGGCTGTACTTCAGCTCCCAGCGCGGCACCACCGGCTCCTCCAGCAATGGCATCACCTTCGAGGTGACCGGTCCCTTCCGTACGGCGTGACGGGCGTTCCCTCTCCCAGAGGGAGAGGGTGCATGCGGAACCCGAGACTGTGGCGGATCGCCTCAGTCTCCCGGTTTGCCTCACCCCTCCCTGTGGCGGAACGCCCCGGTGTCCCTCGTCTCCCGAGGCGGAGATGGATGGCACAGCCGTCGCAATGCCTCCCTCTGTCTCTTCCCGGAGGTCGGCGCGATGAAGGTCGGTACCAAGGTCATGTGGCTCGCGGTCGTGGTCGGCATCCTCATGGCCACCAGCGCCGTCCTCGTTCAGCACTGGAGCCCTGGCAACACCGCCCTCATGTCCCTCGGCCTCCTCCTCGCCCAGCTCGCCGCCCTCGTCCTCCCCCTCCATCGCTCCCGCGAGCTCACCTCCGACGCCAAGGTCATCCGCGCCCCAGAGGCCCGCTCGGCCCGCGGCTCGTCCCGCTCGTAGGCACAACCTGGGATCCGTGGCACCCTCACCCCGTCCCTCTCCCGGAGGGCGAGGGGATATTGAGGGCCCTGGATCCACGGTGGGGCTGTGCTTCTGTGCTTCTGTGCTGCCGTGGTGCTGTGTGGGGGGCTTCAGTCCGGCAGGTGGAGCCGGTGGTGACGCAGCGGCTTCGCCACGTTCTTCACTGGTGTCTCCGTCAGCTCGCCATAACGGAGTGATTGGATGACGGGATCCTGGCTGCCCTCCAGCGCCTGCTTCACCGGCTCCATCACCAGCATCTCGCGGAACCCCGCCAGCGATTGCAGCCGCGCCGTCTGGTTCATCCCCGTCGAGAAGCCCGTGTAGTCCTGGTTCGGCCCGAAGAGCCCGCACAGCGTCGGCGCCAGGTTGAGTCCCACCGCCACTCCCAGCCCCGGCATCCCCACCCGCTCGCAGATGGTCCTCACCTCCGGGTCCGCGCTCATCGCCCCCGTCGTGCGCTGGATGTCACACGCCGCCCGCACCAGCGCCTCGCACCGCTCGCGCCGGCCGCTCCGGAAGAACGGCGGGCCAAACAGCCCGATGATGCAGTCACCCACCATCTTGTCGAACACGCCCCCGTGCCGCCACAAGAGCTCCACCATCCGATCGCTCCACCGGTCCACGAAACGGCCGATGCGCGCCGGGCTCTCCAACTGCTCGCACAGCCGCGTGAAGCCGTTGAGGTCCGCGAAGAGGATGCCCACCTCCTCGTCCCTCCCCACCAGGTAGCGCGCCGCGTAGTCCGGCACCTGCAACAGCTCGTCGATGGCCTCCGCCGGGAAGAACTTCGACAGGTGCGTGCGCTCGCGGTTGTAGTCCACCAGCCGCTGGCTCAGCGTCGAGGCCAGCACCCGCACCAGGTCCATCGTGTGGCTGGAGAAGCCCTCCTCCCCCGACCACAGCAGGATGCGGCCCAGTTGCTCGCTCCGCACGTGCCCCGAGATGAGCACCGCCTCCATCACCCGCGGCTGCCCCAACACCCGCTTGAGCCGCTCCTCGCCCGGCTGGAGCAGCTCCGCGCCGTGCGCCCGCAGCAGCCCGTCCAGCTCCGCCGAGGGCTTGTCCCCCGAGTCGTGCTCCAGGTGCCCGTTGCGGTACGCCCGGTAGTGCAACACCGAGGGCCTCACCGCGTCCCGGTACACCAGCAGGAAGCCCGGCACCCGCACCCGCTGCGCCAGCGTCAACACCACCTGGTCCATGCCCGCCTCGAAGACGGGGTTGGCCAGCAACTGGTTGAGCCGGAGGATCAGCTCCTGCTTCTCACTCGCCGTGTGCACCAGCAGCAGCACCGTGTCGAGCTGCTCGGCCACCGTGTCCAGCATGCGCTCCAGGCGCTGCGCGTGCTCGGGCCGCGTGTGGTCTCCCACCAGGTACAGGCCGATGTGCCCCACCGTCTGGCCCATCACGTCCAGCGTCTGACTCACCACCGTGCCGTCCCCCTCGCGCCGCGTACCGTACGGCCCGGCGAGCAGCGGGCCCGGGAAGACGCCGCCGAAGTCCCCCGCGTGGAAGGTCTGCTCGGCCAGCTCCTCGTTGCGCGTGGTGACGGCGATGCCCTGTGCCCCCGTCTCCTTCAACACCTCGGGCAGGATGCGCTGGAAGGTCCGCGCCAGGGAGAGCTGGTCTCGGATGCACCCCTCGATGAGGTCGTCCACCGCGCGGTTGAGCGCGTGCAGCAGACGCAGCTCCTCGAGCCCGGCCTCGGCGGCCTCCGGCGTGGTCCGTGGGGAGCTCATGGCCGGGGTTGCAGCAGCTCGGTGGAGAAGTAGCGCTCCATCCGGTCCGGGAAGATCGTCACCACCTGTGCCTGCGGGCCCAGCCGCTTCGCCGCCTCCACCGCCGCCGCGTAGTTGAGCCCCGACGAGGGCCCCACCGGGAAGCCCCGGCGGATCAGCGCCCGCGCCGTGCTCATCGCCAGCTCGTCCGAGACGTTCAGCTCCACCAGCCCCGGCAGGTCCGCCTCGCGGTACAGCCGCGACAGGCCATCCACCACGCCCGGCACGCGCGAGCTGAAGCTGCAGCACTCGATGTCCGTGCCCATCCCCGAGATGGGCCGCGCCACGAAGGGCGTCACCGGGCAACCCGCCTCGGCGAAGGCCTGGTACAGGCCCACCACCGTGCCGCCCGTGCCCACGCCGCTCACCACCGCGTGCACCAGCCCGCCCGGCACCTGCGAGAGGATCTCCTGCCCCGTCCACACCCGGTGCGCCTCCGCGTTGTCCGGGTTCTCGAACTGGCGCGGCGCGAAGGCCTTGCGCTCCCGGGAGATCTCCTCCGAGCGGGCGATGGCGCCGCGGATGCCCGAGTCGCGCGGCACCAGCTCCACGTTGCCCCCGTAGGCGCGGATGGTGAGCACGCGCTCGCCCGTGACGCCCTCGGGCATGACGGCGGTGAACTTCAGGCCCATCTGCGCCGAGGCCAGCGCCAGCGCGATGCTCGTCGAGCCGCTCGAGGCTTCCACCACCTCGCCACCCGGGCACAGCTCGCCGAGCCGCCACGCCTTCTCCAGCATGTACCGGGCGATGCGATCCTTGGTGGAGCCGCTCGGGTTGAGGAACTCCAGCTTGCACCAGATGGTGGGGCCCTCGGCGTCGAGGCGGACGGGGACGAGCGGCGTGGGGGCGATTGCCTGCAGGAAGCGGCCATCCGCGGGCAGCGGGCGACAGGGGGGACGTGAGGTCATGGCGGGTCCGGAAGTCCGTCCCACATATCGTGAAACTCCCCGCTCCGGGAGTCTTCCTCCGGCATGACGCGCCGCTCCTCCGCTCGGACGCTCGCCCGGCTACGGCACGGGTGGAGTGCCTCCATCCGGAGCGGATGGCGCAGCAGGCACCGGGCCCGAAGACACGGGGCCAGAACCCCCGTCCTGTGGGGACGGTTCATCCACGGGAGCAGGCACGGCCGCATCCGGGGATGAGCCCGGACTGCCCGCGTCGAGCGCATCCGGGGGGAGTGGCTCGGCGCCGGGCTGACCATCGAATACGCGCCGGAGGATACGGCCATCCGTGTGGATGGCATACGTGACGCCCGTATCCAGCGACACGTACTGCAGTCCGCAGGACTCGAGGTCCTCGTCGATACGAACGAAGACGATGTCCCCCTGCCGGATGATCCGATAACGATGTGCTTCCTGCCTCTTCCAACACGGTTGCGTCTTGCCACCGGGAGGCAGAAAGTCATTGGCGGCGATCATGATGGCTCGAAGCACCGCTCCATCCAGCTCATACGGTTGACCGTCCGCGCTCAGCTGGACGGTGGAGCGCTCGAAGAACCGTGGGAACACGATGGAGCGGTCATCCTCCACGGGTTCCGGGCGGGAGAAGGGAAACCCCGCGCAGCCCCCGAGGATGATGGCGAGTCCAGGTATCAGGTGTTTCGTTCTCGCAGTTGGCTTCGAGGCAGACGAATTCGTCTTCTTCATCTGGGCGCGTGGCTTTCACGGGACAAGAGTGAGACGGGTCCTTCGAAGTGCCTCAGGCCAGGGTCGGTAATGCCTCCCGCCCAGTAGATTCGCTGCAGGACGTTTTCGAGCTTTGGGTTGGCAGTTGTTTTTTCCCGGAGCCATTCCAGGGAGAGTGCTCCACAAGTGCTGTCCCCTACTGCTGCGAACAGGAAGTACATGTTGTCATGGAGCAGGGTCTCTTCGAAGTCGCCGCGTCCCTCGAGCTTCAGTGTCATGCCTGATGGATTGGTGAATGCGGCGAACTTCTGGAAATCGGATTCCCAGACGACACCTTGGCGTGCGGCGTTCTGGAGTTTGAGCTCCAGTACCCATACCTCATGCTCACCCACAATGCAGATGTCGGGGATGATTGCTCTCTCGGGCAGGATGATTCTGGGCTCGACGAAGACACGTTCTCCTGGTCCAAGGAGCGCGCGGAGATGGAAGTAGAGGCTCGCCTGCAGGCCGCGCTCCGTTCCGAACAGGCCACAGTCGTAGTCCCTTGCGACGCCTACCTCCCAGGCTGCCTGCAAGGCCCGTTGCATTGAGTGACCGATTCTCTTTCGAGTGTCATTGGGTGGATGGGTCATGTTCCCGCCGGTTACCGTCTCTGTTGTGGACAGGGGATTTTATCGGGCTGTTACCCTGCGTCATGCGGAAGCGCCTACTTCTCCGGTCTACCGTGCTCCTGGTGCTCATGTCATTCGTGGCCGTGGCCAGCAGACGTGCACCCATCGAGAGGAACATCATCGTGACCGTCCTGCGTGTCGAGCGCCGTGCGAGCCGGCGCGGACGAAGATGCTGGGGTGGGAAGGCCGCTTCGAGTCCTGGCCGCTCTGGGTGCGGCATCTGCTAAGGTGAACCGGAGAGGTTCACCACCCTGGCACTACCACCGCCCCTCCCATTCCTCGTCCTTCTCTCCTTGTCCCTTGGGTTGCCCTCGGCAGCCCAGACCCCGGCCCGCGAGCGCCAGGAGCGGCAGCTCCTCCTCCCGGCCTACCCCAGTGAGCCGGTTCCGGAGGCGCGGGTGGCGGCCGGCATCGCCACCTACCTGCGCTTCGACTCCCCCATCGACAAGGCTTCGCTGGAACTCGAGGGCCGACCCGCGCGCTTCCGGTGGGTGGACGTGGGCGAGCGCCTCGTCGCGGTGGAGCCCTCCGTCGACCTGGGCGCCGAGGAGAAGTTGGTGATGCGGGTGCGCTACAAGGACGGCGCCTCCTCGGCGGTGGCCACGCTCGTGCTCGTCTCCCACCCCACGCTGGTGGACAAGGAGGTGGAGGTGGTGCGCCGCCCGCGCACCGTCGAGGCGTTGGAGTCGGTGCTGGCGGAGAAGGAGGCGCAACTCGCGGCGCTCCGGGCCTCGAGCGGGCCCGCTGGGCTCGTGTTTTCGGGGCGCCTCGGCCCAGAAGGGGTGCTGGCTCGGCGCATCTGGAATGCACCCGCAGATGCGCGGGGTGGGTTGAGGGTGCCGGGCGGAGTGGGGTATCGCGCCTGTTGCTGGGCTCTCGCCGTCGTCCGTGTGCGCAACCTTCCGGGACAGAAACCCTGGGTGCCAGGCGTGGCGCGGCTCACCCGCGCCGACGGTACCGCCGTGAAGGTGCGCTCCGTGGACATGAACAAGGCGCAGCTCGCGCCGGGCGAAGAGGGCCTCGTCACGGTGGAAACGGAGACGCCGTTCTGGAAGGCGGGCGAGGTCTTCCGCCTGGAGGTGCTGGACAAGAGCGGCGTCCGGCCCCTCCCCCTCCTCGACGTGGAGCTTTAGGAGACACGCCCCATGACGACAGAAGCCATTCACCCGGACCACCTCCAGCCCGGCCACTGGGTGGGGCCCTGGCTCATCGTCGCGGTGCTGGGCCGTGGAGGCTCCTCCCGCGTCTTCAAGGTGGAGCGCGACGGCCGCCCGTACTCCATGAAAATGGGGTTGCTCCCCCTCAACCCATCCACCGAGGCGCTCACGGAAGCGCAGGACGTGGAGGAGACGAGCGCCTGGCGGCGCCTGGCGCGCGAGGCATCAGCCCTCTTCACCTACTCCTCCCACCCCAACCTGCTGCGCGTGTACGCGGTGGACTTCTGGCCCCATCCCACCCAGGGCTA